>JAOZMA010000307.1 GCA_029934555.1 Acidimicrobiia bacterium
CGACGCTCGAGGTTCGCGACGGCGAAATTCTCGGACTGGTTGGGCCGAGCGGAGCAGGGAAGAGCACCCTGCTGCGACTCCTCGATTTCCTCGAGACCCCGACGCAGGGACGCATCACGTATGCCGGAACAGAGATCGACGGTGATGCCTCGCTCTCAACCCGCAGGGACGTCACGACGGTGTTCCAACGCCCCATGTTGCTCAAACGCAGCGTCGCAGCCAACGTTCGAATCGGAAGAAAGCTCCGCGGACTCGACACCAAATGCGGCAATACCGAGCGGTGGCTCGACCGACTCGGTCTGACGGACCTCGCCGACGCTCCGGCTCGCACGTTGTCGGCAGGCGAGGCACAGCGAGTGGCCCTCGCCAGGGCGCTCGTGATCGAACCATCGGTCCTCCTCCTCGACGAACCCACCGGCAACCTCGATCCGTACAACGTCGGTCTCATCGAAGAGATCGTCCGTTCTGAGAACACCGAGAGCGGCACGACGATCGTCATCGTCACCCACGACGTCTTCCAGGCACGGCGACTAGCGGATCGAACCGGCCTGATGGTCGCAGGAAGCATGGTCGAACTCGCCGACACCGAAGCTTTCTTCTCGACCCCGCAGGAGCCACAAACGGCAGCGTTCTTACGCGGTGACCTCCTGATCTGAAATCGATCTCTGGAGCGGTCGGTCAATAGGATGGCGAGCACCAGTGCATCCGCGATCAAGGACGGAGTCCCTTCATGAGCATCGTCGAGAACCCGGGCTTCGTCGAAGCCCTCGACCGATACTTCCCCGGTGCTGTTCTCGAGGAAGAGTTCATCGCCGGAACGGCCCGGCGCCTCGGTGAGGAGGGGTTCTCGAAGTCCAACACCATCGCATCCGTCGCTCTGTGTCGTGACGAGATCACGCGCCCCCTCTTCGCCGATGTCGAGCGGGTCTGGGGCCCGGCGTTCAGTCTCGCCGGGCTCGCAGGCATGGTGACGGCCGGCCGAACGGGACTCGCTGCGGCGATCCATCACGCCCCGGTCGAAGACGGTCGCCGGCACTTCGTGATCTATGCGATGGCGCACATCGCTATCGCTGCCAACGGCACGATCGGCCAGGTCGAACGTCCCGGTATTCCGGGACCATCGAGTGCATGTGGAGCCCTCGTGGCGTTTCGCAGCGAGTTGCAGGAAGGCACATTGGAAGTCGAGTTCGATCGCTACGAAACCGAGCAGAGTCTGCTCAAACACCGTCTCCTCCCGCTCATCGAGTACGGCACCGTCCCCGACCTCGTCGATCTCACCAAACTGACAGTGACGGCGATCGAGGATGATCTCCGAGAGATCCTCCGTTCACTCGCCGACGCATGGAAGGGAACTGACCATGAGATGCCAACCGACGCGGCGATCTTCAGCGGTATCCAGGTCCACGGACCCGACGGAGTGAACTTCGTGTGGCCACTCTCTGTTCACGTCAGCATCGGTGGCGACCGCCACCATCATGAGTTCTCAACCACGACCGCAGAACCTCGCTGATCGACACCGCCGAAACTGGCAAGCACACCGGTCACCCAAAGCACTTCGCAAGGCTGTTGATCGTCACGTTGATGGTCGTCTTGGTCTCGTTGCTCGCCAAGTCTGTGGCCGTGATCACAACATCGATCACCTGAATCGTGTTGTCGGCAACCGTTAGATAGGAGAACGGGCCGAAGTCGGCCGTGTAGACACCACTCACCGGCACCATCGCCACTGACGTCGACCCCGCACCGATCGTCCACGATGCTTCAACGGCCCACACCCCCGATTCTGTATCCGAGACTGAAGCGGTGATCTCGGCAACACGAGCTGTGCCCACAGGACAGGATAAGAAGTCCTCGTCGAGCTCCCATATCGGATCGGGTGCTGCCGATAGCTGCTGGATCGACGGCGGTGTCGTGTCGGGCGGTGGCGGTGGTGGCGGTGGCGGCGCAGCAGTCGCCGGGGGTGCCGCGGTAGCAGGGGGTGATGGAATAGTCGTCACCGTGGGGGTCGTCGCATCCGGCGGCGGGGCAGGCGTTGGAGCCACCGTGTCGGGTGGGGACGCCGGTGTGTTCGAGGGCGGTGTTGTCGTGGGCGAAGCCGTCGAACTGGGTGGCGGTTCCGCGGCTGGTGGAGGGGCGGGGCTACCTGGAGCCATCGAAACGACCGTCGACGTCGAGGCGGTCGGACTCGTTGCTCCCGTTGTCTCCGCCGCACCCGGCACGGATTCCTGAGCTGCGGTCGGATCAATGTCCAAGGCTGGTGTCGCCGCTGCGACACCGGAATCGGCGTCCGAGTCCTCGCCCATGAGACCAACCGCAACGCCAGACGCCGATCCGAGCACAGCAACGAACAGTGCCACCAGCGCGAAGACCTTCCATGACCGCCTCTTCGCCGGGGTTGCACCTCCGGACGATGGGCCGACGATCCTCTCCCAGATGGTCGACTCGAGGCCTTGGGGCGGCGGAACAGCAGCGAGAGCAGCGAGGACGGTCATGGGAGCGACAAGGGCACGACGCCTCTCGTCGCACTCGTCACATCCCTTGACGTGTCGATCGACCGTCCGACGCAGGCGCTCTGTGACTGGAGGAAGCTCTGCTGAGGCAACGATGCCCGACAGGTCGGTGCAGTCCTTTGCCCCTTTCTTTATGAGCAGATACGTGGCGATCGCCGATCCTGTCCGCTCCTTCATCCGGTTCAGCTTCGTGTAGGCATTACCCTTCGAGATCTCGAGCACGTCTGCGATCTCGGCACTCGACAGGCCCTGTCTCACATGGAGGTCCAGCACGGCATAGGTGTCCGCGTCCAGGGAAGCAGCGGCCTCCCAGACCAGTGCTGCGGACTCGGAGAGCTCCGCAGCGACCGCAGGATTGGCGGATAGGTCGTCGCTGACCTGGGACAGCAGCGGGTTGAGGCCCGGGCTGTCATCCTCAACCGTGGGAGTCGCAGCCTCACGGCTC
>JAOZMA010000308.1 GCA_029934555.1 Acidimicrobiia bacterium
CGCTGCCCTGGCCCCTTCCGCCCGGCCGCGGGGTGGGGGGGGGGGCCCGAGGAGACTCGGGCCCCCGCCGAATTCGTCGAGGGACGAACGGTCACTCATGGAGTGTTATCCGGTGATGATCGGGATGCCGCCACCCTGTGTCAGATAGGTGTCTTCGAGTTCCTGGAGTGTCCCGTTGGATCGCAATGCCTCGAGGGCCGTGTTCACGCAGGGAACGAGCGGGTTACCTTCAGCGAAGAGCAAGCCGTACTCATCCGGCTCCGCCGCCTCGGCCTCGAACTGGCCGGCGATGATGGAGCCCTCGACCTGGACGGCCGTGACGAAATAGCCGGTGGGAAGGTCGAGCACCAACCCGTCGATCTGCCCGGCGTTCATAGCGGCTTCGAGGTCCACGTTCTCGTCGTAGACGTTGGGTTCGGTGTTCGGCTTGATGACGTTCTCGATGAAGTCGAGGCTCGTGGTACCGATCTGGGCTCCGAGGATCGCATCCTTGAGATCGTCGATGGTCTTCGCCGATGCGTACGGGGAGTCGGGGTAGACGACCAGTGCCTGACTGGTCACGTAGTAGGGGGAGCTGAAGTCCACGATCTCGTCCCGCTCAGAGGTGATTGAGTACTGCTGGAGATTGAAATCCCACGGCTTGTCTCCCGGAGCGATCGCTTCATTGAAGCCGATGCGCGTCCAGACGACGTCGGCATCAGCGAATCCGAGTTCGCCGGCGATGGCGTAGACGAGCCCCGCCTCGAATCCGAGTTGCGACTCCGGATCGTCGAATCCTTCTCCGTCCGTTGTCCCCACCCAGGGCGGGAATGCCGGTTCGCCGGTGGCGACAGTGAGAGTTCCCGCGGTTACGAGATTGAGATCAGCTATGTCACAAGAACCGGATGCTGCTGTGGGACCGGTCTCGTCGCTGTCGCTGCTGCAGGCGGCCGTGAGCATCGCAAACGCGAGCAGGAGAGCGAGGAGAATGGTCCAGGTCGTACGGCGTGTTGCCATGATTCCTCCAAGTGGGCTATGAGTTCGAGCATAGCGAAGCTACGCCACCGAGAAGAAGCAACCCATGCCGGGACATGGACGCAACGGCGATGGGGGAGGGGAGGGTGAGATCGGACAACCTGGATCCGGCATGCAAACCCGTCTGTCCGGCCACGGGTCACAATCAGAGGCGTGGCCTGCCCAACCGGTCGCGTTCCTCGTCCATGCGCGCGAGTTCGAGCTTGCCCGATATCACGATCTCGGGATCGGTTGCGAAATCGAGATCCGGATTGCGATCCTCGTAGTCGACGGCATTCAAGATCACCTTCATGGCGTTGAGGCGGGCTCTGGGCTTGCTGTTGGAGCGGATGATGGTCCATGGCGCAGCTTCGGATGAGGTTCGTTCGAGCATCCGGTGCTTCATCTCGGTGAATTCGTTCCAGTACTCCTGAGCCTGGACGTCGATCTCGCTCAGCTTCCATTGACGCAGGGGGTCGTTCATTCGTCGAGCGAAGCGCTCTTCCTGCGTGTCTTTGTCCACGCTGAAGTAGAGCTTCACCATGACGGTGCCTTGTCGGACGACGTCCTTCTCGAACCCGACGACACCACGAAGGAAATCCCGGTGCTGCTTCTTGGTACAGAAACCGAACACGGGTTCGACGATGGCGCGGTTGTACCAGGTGCGGTCGAAGAGGACCATCTCGCCTCCCGTCGGGAACTTCTCGACGTACCGCTGGAAGTACCACTGCGTGAGTTGCGCTTCGGTTGGCTTGCCGAGAGCGACGACCCGATAGCGTTTCTCGTTCATGTAGCGAGTGATCCGACGGATCGTCCCACCTTTTCCGGATGCGTCACGTCCTTCGAACAGAACGAGCATCGGGATCTGTTCGGCCTCGAGGTGGCGTTGCAGCTTGAGAAGTTCGACCTGATAGGGCCTCAGGACCTTGTCTCTGGCGGCCTTCTCGGCGAACGCGGTGTTCTGGCGTTCGAGGAGTTTCACTCGCTCAGCGAGTGCTTCGGTCTCCTGGCGAGGGGTTGGTGATGATTTGTCGTTGGCCATACTGTGTGCCCCCAGGTCGGATAACGGATGCTAGTGCATTAGGTACACCAACTGTCGGGACGCCCATAATCCACGTTATGTCAAGTACGGGATTGCGCCGCTTATCCCCCCGTGAGTGGGCGATTCAACAACCGGTAGCAACCTCGAGGGCACTGCAGACGGCGGCCATCCGCTCGGGGCTCAAGGTCGTGACGCGACTGGTGAGGTAGGCCGTGGTGATTAGCGTCATGTTGTCGGTTGCGAGGACACAATCTGCCGACATGCCGTCCTCTTTGCCGAGCTCGACCTCGGTCGGTATTCCCCGACGTGTTCTGGTCGCCGGAACCGAGAGCACGTCGTCCAACAGAGGGATGACTTCGTCTCTGGTGAGGATCAGATGAGGACGCGCCTTGGCGTCCGGGGGTTCGTACCACCAGACTTCACCTCGTTTCACCATTCGAGGCCGGCATCTTCCTCTTCCCGGTCCAGACGTTGGAGCGTGCGTGTGGTGTTGTCGCGCGTCTCCTTCGCTACATCGCCCCATTCGTCTCGGGCTCCTTGAGGGGCCTCGCTATAGGCGGCCACGAGTTGAGCAGTGATCTGGGCTTCGCGGCCTGCCTCGAGGTAGCTCTCGACGGCATCGCGAATAAGAGCAGATCGAGAGATGCCTGTTCGTAGAGCCTCTACGTCCAGAGCGTTCACCATCTCCGAAGTCAGTTGAACGATGGTCTGAGTACGGGCCATATGGTTACCATATGGTATTTCTGTGGGTGTGTCAAGATCTCCACAGCGACGTAGATCCACGGTTTCTGAGGTGAGAGTGGCGCCATCTCTCCTGTCCCCCCGACGCATCGGCGGGGGGACGCGAGGAGCCTGCGACGAGCAGGGGGGCACCTTCGACGCAGGGGGGCACCGCAGCAGAGAGCCAT
>JAOZMA010000309.1 GCA_029934555.1 Acidimicrobiia bacterium
CCTCTTCCTCCCCTCAGGGCGAGGTGCCGACGAAGGAGGCGGAAAGGGTCACAAGTCTCAGTTGACGGTGACCGCCGACCTGTTTCCGCCGGTCCGTTTGATCTCACCGTCAACCGCCGGCAGCCACCGCGGCCTTCCTCGCCGCGATCGCTATGAGGTCCCACACGGGCGCGAACGGCGGTGCATATGCCAGATCGACCCACTCGAGTGTTCCGGCAGACATGCGGTCCCAAATGGCCGTGGCGAACACGTCGATACGCTTCGCCGAGCCCCGTCCGCCGACGATCTGGGCGCCGATGAGCCTGCCGGTGCCCGTCTCAGCCGTAACGCGGATGGTGAATTTCTCCGATCCCGGCATGTAGTGAGCGATCGTTCCCCCGCTCACCGTTGCATCCACGACGTCGAGACCGGCTGCTGCAGCGTCCGACGAGCGGAGACCCGTTGTCGCGATCTCGAGATCGTGCACGCGCGTGATGGCAGTCCCCAGGGAGCCCGGGAACGCAAGATCGCCGCCGGTGATGTTGACCCCGGCAACCCTTCCGGTCTTGTTCGCCACGGTGCCGAGGTGAAGGTTCATCGGGACACCGGTGACACGATTCTGCACTTCCGCACAGTCTCCAGCCGACCACACCCCTTCGATGCCGGTCCGCTGGTGGTCATCAACGGCGATGCCACCTGTTTCGCCGAGAGGGATGCCCGCATCAACGGCGAGTTCGACGACCGGCCGGGAGCCGATCGACAAGACGACAACGTCGGCCTGGATCGTCTCTCCGTTGATCGAGACCCCGGTCACCTTGTCTGTGCCTTCGATCTGTTCGACCATCGCCCCGGTGAGCACCGTTATGCCCATCTCGCGAACCGCCTCGGCAACCTGAACGCCGAGGTCACCATCAAGCGTCCGAGCCAACACGGCGGGCAGGCCCTCGGCGATGGTCACGTTCCACCCCTTGATGTGGAATGCCTCGGCGACCTCGAGACCGATGTAGCCACCCCCGACGATGACAGCGTTGCCGGCACCGGCGTCTGCGATCGCTCTGAGCGCTGCGGCGTCTCCGAGGGTGCGCAACGTGTGAACACCTTCGAGGCCGCGACCCGGCATCGGCGGAACGAACGCCCGTGCGCCGGTCGACACGAGAAGGTGGTCGAAACCCGTTTCGAGAGTGGTCTCTCCGTCGGCGTCTCTCACCTCAACGACGCGACGATCGAGATCGATAGCGGTCACCTCGTGCCTGAGGTGCAGTTCGACTCCGGCACGGGCGAACTGTTCGGGTGTCCTGGCAATCAGCTTGTCGATCGGGTCGATGATCCCTGCGACGTAGTAGGGCTCTCCGCACGCCGCGTAGCTGGCGTGGTTGCCCATCTCATACGCGATGACCTCGAAGTCCCGGTTCCGCCGCCTCACCTGACTTGCTGCCGTCATACCTGCTGCGTCTGCACCGATGACTACCAGTCGTTCACCCATTCGATCCTCCGTTGGTTATGAAATCTCGTCAGTCGAGACCAGACGATAGAACCTCACACGGATCCCAGTTCATTCCTCTTCATTCCGCGGGCTGTGTGCGCCGCCGGCGGGGACTGCAACCCTGGGTACGCGGTGGGGTTAGCGGCCGACGTCCGGGTTGTCCTGGGTGACACGGGTGCGGATCGTGTAGACCGAGTCACCCGACAGGATCCCGCCCCGACCGAACAGGCGGCCGTGCTGCCAGTTGGAGAGACCCAGCTCCGGCTTGTCGAGGGCGTATTGGCCGTCGACCCAGCGGGTGAATCCGTTGCCAACGAACGGTGCATCAACGAGATCGAAGAACCGACGGTGCTCCACATCGTCGTTGGAGATCAGTGACGTGACGAAGCGAGGGCTGTACCGATTGAAGAGGTCTGCAGCTTCGTCGACCGATGGCACGATGGCGAGCGTGACTTCGGGGCTGTCCTCCCACTCCCACTCATCGCCGAGTCCACTCTGAGGGATCGGCACGGCCTGATACTCGCGGTGCTCGCCATCGGCCCGGGCGATCTGGACCATCCTGGCGAACCACGCTTTCGGCACGGCACCCATCGATGACTCGAGGACGTGGAGCTTCGGCTGGGCACCGCGTCGTTCTCCCGCTCGTTCCAACGCCCGGAGAAACTCCGGAACCAGATCGCCGGCTCGTTCCTCGACGATACAGCACGTGTTGAGCGTGTTGCAGACCTTGCGGTCAAGCGAGTGGTAGACGGCTGCTCCGAAGGCATCGGCATCGGCGGTCGCCCCCGCGACGATCCAGGCCCCACCGGTCCCATGGAGACTCACCGAGTTCCCGGCCTGTCGGGCGACGGCCCCCAGCTGTGAGGTGGCTCCCCCGGAACCCCTCGCCACAGCGAGCGCCAGGCGGGGATCCGAGAACATCGCCCACGCCGCGGCGTGCGACGCACTGTCCACGAGCACGGCAGCCCCCGCTGGGAGACCGGAGAGCGACAGCGCGGGTCGGAGAGCGTGAGCGACAATCGCTCGAGCCGTACCGAGCGCATCCGAGCCGATCCGGAACACGACGGTGTTGCCGCTGCGCAGCACCCCGGTGGCGTCGGCGAATACGTTCGGGCGGCCTTCGAAGACGAAACCGACTGCTCCCAGACCACCCCGGATCTGGTCGACCCGCCAGCCTTCGTGTTGGGTCGTCTCAACGACGCTGCCCCTACCTGTCGGAGCGTCACGCCAGGATCGGAGCCCTTCGATCATGTCGGACCGCATCTCATCGTTCAGGATGAGGCGCGTCGCCGACCGACCACGGGAGCGTGCCCTGGCGACGTCGGATCGGTTCGCAGCGGCGATCGGACCGAAGGAGTTGTCGTCGGCAAGCGTGGCGGCGAACATCTCATAGAACTCGGAGATCCGCTCGTCGGTGATGCGACTCATCTGCCCGAAGGCCTCCGATGCGGCATCAACCGCATGGGTAGCG
>JAOZMA010000310.1 GCA_029934555.1 Acidimicrobiia bacterium
TTCCTCCTCCCGGTTCACACGCTCATCGCATGGTTCTTCGCAGCCTTCGTGATGCTGCACATCTACCTGACCACCACCGGACCGACACCGCTCTCGGCCATCAAGGGCATGGTGACCGGATGGGAGGATGTCGAGGTAGTCGAAACTAACACCGGCACGGAAGAGGAGGTGCTTCCCTGATGACGATCAAACCGTGGGGTCCGTCGGTCCGTAAGGGCAAGGCGCCGAATCCCCGACCGTTCCCAAACGCCTACCTCGTCGGTGTGGGGCTCGGCGTCGTCCTGTTCCTTTCGGTGCTCATCACCGGGGATGGCCTGGGCGCCTCAGGAGCCGTCCAACGTGTCTGGGCGTGGTTCGAGAGTCTGATCGTCCCACACCACGTCGACACGAACATCTACCTCGTCAAGTACGCGGGCGGTGAGGCGCAACCCCTCGATCACTGGATCGTGATGCTTGCCATCGGGACCGTGATCGGTGGATTCATCTCCGGTCTCATCGGCAGGCGTGTCTACACCGAGATCGTGAAGGGTCCGCTCATCTCGAACAAGACCAGGCTGCTGTTCGCCCTCCTCGGCGGATCTCTCGTCGGGTTCGGTGCCCGGTTCGCCCGTGGCTGCACATCGAGCCAGGGTCTCTCCGGATCGGCTCTGCTCTCGGTGGGTAGCTGGCTCTTCATGATGATGTTCTTCGCCGGCGCCCTCGTCGCTGCACCGTTCTTCAAGAAACTCTGGAACGACTGATGCCGTTCCCCCTCGACCTCCTCGCATTGGGCACGCCGCTCACGTACACGATCTTCCTGATCATCGGGATCGGCTTCGGCTTCATGCTCGAGCAGGCCGGCTTCGGGCGCAGCACCAAGCTCGCAGCGCAGTTCTATTTCAAGGACTTCGCGATGTTCAAGGTGATGTTCACGGCCGTGATCACCGCGATGGTGCTCATCTACGGATCCGTCGCCATCGGGATCCTCGACTTCAGGGCCGTCTTCGTTCCCGCAACCTATCTGTGGCCGATCGCCATCGGAGCGTTCATCCTCGGTGTGGGCTTCCTCATCGGTGGACTCTGCCCGGGAACATCGATGGCCGGCGCTGCGACCCTCAAGCTCGATGCCATGGTCTTCCTCGGCGGCGTCGTCATCGGCGTCTTCGTGTTCGGCGAGACCGTGCCGTATTTCATGGACTTCTGGACCACGTCGGACCTCGGCCGTCTCACCATTCCCGACTGGCTCGACCTTCCTGCCGGAGTCGTCGTTCTCTTCGTCGTCGTCGCCGCTCTCTTCATGTTCTGGGGCGCCGAGAAGCTCGAGAAGATAACCACGGGCGATGATCCTGCGGATGCACCGAAAGCTCGCTACATCGGCGCAGGCATCCTCGTGCTCATGGCTGTCGCCGTCCTCCTCATCGGTGGCCCTACGACCGAGGATTACTGGGACGCAATCGCCGCCGAGGAACAGCCGGTACTCGACAACCGCGAGGTGCAGATCCACCCGGGAGAGCTCCTCGAGCTGATGAACGACGGCTACAAGAACCTCATCCTGATCGACGTCCGTGACCAGCGTGACTACAACCAGTTCCACCTTCGTGCCGCCAACCAGGTCGACCCGACCTCCGAGGCTCTCGACGATGTCGCACCCGATCTCATCGGACTGAATCCCCGAACCGTGATCGTCACGATGAGCAACGGTGAGGATGATGCAACGACGGCGTGGAAGTCGTTGACCGCGAACGACGTCATCAACGTCTACATCCTCGAAGGCGGCATCAACGCGTGGCTCGACATCTTCGGAGAGGACGCCGACCCGAAGCCGGCCAACTACCCGGACGAACTGGCATTCACGTTCACATCGGCGCTCGGTGGCCGATGTGTGGCATCAGACCCCGATGCCCACGAGTTCCACCTCGTCTTCGAGCCAAAGGTCAAGATCGCCGCGGCAGGAGCCGTGGTAGGCGGAGGATGCGGATGACCGGCCTTCGGCCGGTGTATTCCGTAGTCCGTATTCCGTAGTCCGTACTCGGACGCTCGAGGTCTCGCTCCGCTACTCCGCTACTCCGCTACTCAGCTGTTCCTTCACCAGCCGCGCAACGAGGGCACCATCCAGGTCCTCTCCACTCTTCATGACCTTGCCTATCACTTGGCCCGTCATCTTCGGGTCTGTTGCGCCTGCGTCTTCGATGGCCTGGGCTACGAGCGCTCTCGTTGCCGCCTCATCGAGCTTGGTCGGGAGGTAGTTGGAGAGGTAGTCGATCTCGAAGGCGAGTTTCTCGGCCTGCTCGATGCCGCGGTCACCAAGCGTCTCGTACTCGGCCTTCGATTTCGCCATCCTCTTGACGTATGTCGAGATCGTCGCGATGAAGAGTTCGTCGTCAACCTCACCGGTGAATCCCGGAGCCGACTTGGCCAGACCAACTTCGGATCGGACCTGTCGGATCGCACTGAGCGTCGCCCGATCTCCGCTCTTCATAGCCGCCGTCTGTGCCGCAATCAGCTGTTCTTCGATGGTCATCGGATTCGCCTCCGGTCGTTTGACCATAAGGATAACCGGGGAGGCGAGCAGACAGCGGACAGCAGACAGCGGACAGCCAAGGAGTAACGGGAAGCGTTCTGGCTGTTGGCTGTTGGCTGTGGTCTGTTGGCTTCTTCACAAATCGTTTGCTTCCTTCCAGGTCATTCCAATAGACTGTCTTGCGGACCCGGTGAGAACCGGTTGACAAACGGTCAACTTTGTGAAAACATTCACATTCACGAAGTCCCATCTGGAATCGTTTCGAGGAGACACAACTGTGCTTACTGTCACCGATTGGCGCGAACTATCCGCCTGTCGAGACTCCGATCCCGACCTGTTCTTCCCAATAGGAACGACAGGTCTCGCCACCGACAAGATCCGCCAGTCAGTGGCCATCTGCTCCGCCTGCGCGATGCGGGAAGAGTGCCTC
>JAOZMA010000311.1 GCA_029934555.1 Acidimicrobiia bacterium
GATGTCGTTTGAGAAGCGATGGCCGGTGCCCGTGGTGCTTGAGCCCTCGAAATCCAGGCCGGCGTTCAGGAGCCAGGACGAGAGATCATGTGTCCCGTTGGGCAATAGGCGAACATTGACGAGTACGTCGGCGTCGGTGGTCTCCCTCACGGGGAACTGCCCGGCTTCGAGACCGTGGAGCAGGACCATGAGTCCACCGACGAGTACCCAAGCCCCCGGCATCTCCCGCTCGAGTCGATCGAGTAACTCCCAGATGTCGGGATTCGGCAAGAGTCCGTCAACGGGTTCGCGTTCAAGGACCGGGTATGGGTCAGGCATCCATCTCCTCGAGAATCTCGTGAGCGACTCGCTTCGCCCTGTCGTCATTTGCCATCTCAAGCAAGTCAACCGCTGCGACGGTATCCCACACGATGTGCTCACCCGGTCGAAACGGCCATGCGCTTTGGATAGCCAGCATCGTGACGTTCGGATCCGCAGCGTCGATTGTCGGTCTGTACTCCTCGTCTAGCGCATCAAGATCGTCGACCGATAGATAGAGGCGCCCGGGACCGGCATGGCGTAGCTTCCCGGTTGCTCCATGTCCGCCGACGACAACGCGTCCGTCTGCGGTGAGGTCGGTGAGGAGGCCGGGATGAACATACCAAGCGTGTGGTTCCGCTCTTCGACGAAGTGATGGGGCGAGATCTTCGATAGAAGCGTCAGCGAGCACTGCGGTCAACCTCTGCTGTTCCCTACGCGATAACCAGGCAGGGTTTCGATGGCCGGCGATCGACAAGAGCCCCCAGGCATGCGCCGACGAGTACGGTCGACCAGGTTTCCTGCGCATGTCTCTGAACCGGGCGACCTCGGCATCGGTCAGGATCCATCGGCCTCCAACGCGCTCGGCAGTGAGGAGTTCGTCGGCGATCATCGTTCTCACCCGGCGATCACTGACACCGAGGATCGCTGCCGTTTGTTTGACGGACAAGGAGTTCATGTCATTCAACTATACCAACTCCGGAATAGATGTTCAACAAGAACTATGCCGATTAGAGCCCCGGATTGGCGTCTTGAGACGCTCTCGGGTTGAGACTGCCACGATCGGGGGTCACGGGGAGAAGCGGACCGGGATTGTTCGACTTGGCGCTCGGACAGGGAAGGCCGGTTCGCGATTATGGCTGCTCCGGCGGACGCGCGTACGCTCTCTGTGTGTCGACGTACCAAGATTCGCTTACTTCACCAGAACCTGAGACGACCGGCGTTCCTGGGTTGGCGAATGAGGTCTCCAGACACGCGGGTCAGCCGTGACCGAGATCATCAACAGGGTGCTGCCGATCATCCTGTTGATCGCCCTCGGATTCTGGACCCGACGATCCGGTTTCCTGACACCGCGCACGATCGACGAGCTTCGGAAGATCGTCGTCAATCTGGCGCTGCCCGCCGTGCTCTTCATCGCCTTCCTCAACGTCGAACTCGAATCCCGATACGCGGTCGTCGTCGTGACAACGTTCCTGTTGGGCATCGTGCTCTTCCTCCTCGGCCGGGCGTTGCAGCCACGATTCGGTGCCCGGCACGGTTACTTCCCGTTCCTGATGACCGGGTTCGAGGCAGGGATGCTCGGCATCAGCCTGTACGGCGCCGCCTACGGGCTCGACCAGGTCGGTTCGTTCGCCATCGTCGACCTCGGCCACGAGATCTTCATCTGGTTCGTGTTCCTGGCGCTGCTCCTTGCCAAGAGAGACGGCACGAGGAACTCCCGGGCGCTGTTCGCATCCTTCATCCGCTCACCGGTCGTTGTCGCGATTATCGCCGGCATCGCCTTGAACCTCGTCGGGGCCAGAGACGTGCTGTACGACGCTCCCATCATGGGAGGGGTCATGAACACCCTGGCCTTCATCGGGACGTTGACCGTGCCGCTGATCCTGCTGGTCGTGGGCTACGGCATCCAGTTGGATCGAGAGGGCATCAAAGAGGCCGCCACCCCGGTCGCCGTTCGGGCCGCGATCCTTCTCCCGCTCGCACTCATCCTGCCGCCGCTGCTGATGGGACGCCTTCTGGGCACCGATGCCTACGCACAGGCGGCGCTGTTCACGCTCCTGATCCTGCCACCACCGTTCATCATCCCGCTCTACATGAAGCCGGATGCCGACGACGAACGGCGGTACGTGAACAACGTGCTGAGCCTGTACACGGTGGTCTCGATCGTCGTCTTCATCGCATATGTGTCGCTCAATCCGCTGTAGGCGGGCGGCCCGCCTCACCCCGTCGTGTTCTACTCTGAGCACATGACATGGCATGAAGGACCCCTCGCCGCTCTCGATCTCGAAGCAACCGGAGTCGACACACGAACGGCACGCATCATCGAGGTGGGTCTGTTCCGAATCGAAGCGGATGGATCGTCTCAGGCGCTCGTCGATCGGCTGATCGATCCGGGCGTTCCGGTGCCTCGTGCGGTGACTGAGCTGACGGGCATCAGCTTGGACGACCTGGCAGCGAAGGGCGGATCTCCTGCCGATGTTCTCGTCGAGACCAGGACGGCGATCGGTGCGCTCGTCGATGAGGGAGTGCCGATCGTTCTCTACAACGCGAACTACGACTGGCCGCTGCTGGCCAACGAACTCGTCCGCAACGGCCTCGGCCCTCTCCCCTCTGTGCCTCCGGCGATCCTCATCGACCCGCTTGTCCTTGACCGCCACGTGGATCAGTATCGAAAAGGGAAGCGGACGCTCAGTACGGTCACGAACCACTACGGGGTACAACTCGACGGGGCACATCGGGCCGCAGCCGACGCAGCGGCCACGGTTGGCGTCGCCCGTGCGATCGCCGAGCGCTATCCGAAGGTCCAGGTCGACGGTGCCGATCTCGTCGCACTCCAGATCAAGGCCCACACCGTGTGGAAGGACTCGTTCAACGCCTACCTCACCAAGGTCGG
>JAOZMA010000046.1 GCA_029934555.1 Acidimicrobiia bacterium
CGGAGTGAAATCCAACTCCTTGACAAAACTCCGATTCCTCAAGTTGTACGCCATGGTGTCTCCTCCTACGTGATCACATTCCCTATCGTTTGATAGGGTAGTCATGGGAGACTGCATTTGCTGAATTCGCTCGCCTCAGGATTCCGGGCCCGGGCGCCTCACCACGATGGGCCACTCACTGCGTGCCGAGACGGCTTGCCTCTCGCCCCGAAGCTAGTCGCAGGCTGTTGTGGTATCCCGATAGAGGGGTAGACCCTCGATGGCACAAGCTTCTGTTGCGACCTCTCCGATCCTGTCCGGATCGGTCAGCAGTGCTCGCAGCATGAAATCCGCGGTGCGCGTTGGCCGCTGAGCAGGCAGTTTCTCACCGAGCGACCGCTCCCTGATCGTCTCCAACATCAAACCGGAGACGGCCTGGCGAGCGAAGTTGACGTCGATCTCGATGAAGTCACCAACTTCGATCCCCTGCCGGATGATCTCCGCGACAGCGACGTGGAGTCTCCGGGCAGTCCTTCCCCATGGCTCAAACTCCTCACCTTCCAGCACGCCGCTGTTGAAGATGCTGCGCAGGTCGTATGGGGACTCCATGAGATACCGAAAATCCTCGACAAGGAATCGGTAGAGCCTGGCGGCTGGACTCCCGCTTGCGCCGGCGAGATACTCGGCCACGGCGGCGGAGTCGTCCAGTGAGTAGCTGAGGAGCTCCTGGAAGATGGCCTGTTTGTGAGGGAAGTGATGGAAGAGCGAAGGCTGCTGGATGCCGACAGCCGCAGCGATGTCACGCGTTGAGCTGCCGTAGTAGCCGCGGGCCGCGAACAGAGTCGAGGCCTCACGCAGAATCCGTTCACGGGTCGTGATCGTCTCTTCTACCTGAGGTGTGGTCGGAGCAGTCACCGGGTCAGCCTAGCGTTCGATAGGAACCCGACCCGGGTCCGCCTCTCTCGAACGGAGCCACGTTGTCTCAGAATCCCGGGATCTGCTTCGGGAAGTAGTCCTCCATGTCGCCTTCCCGGGTGATGTCAACGGTGGAGCAGTGGAGCCCTCCCCCGAACATCGAGACGTCGAGGAACGGAACGGGTATCACATCGAAGCCCAGTCCGCTCAGTTGCTCCATGTAGCCCACCTCGGACGCCTCGACACAGATCGTGTTGGGGTCGAGCGAGAACGTGTTGTACCCGAGGTTCTCGTGACACATGGTGTACGGCGGTTGCTTGGCCCCGGATGGTGGCACCGCCTCGACGATCTCCCAATCGTTCATCCGGAAGAGTTCGTGGAACTCCGGAGTCAACGGAGGAAGACTCGGGTTCTGGATCAGAAGGCCGGCGCGGGCCGCCACCAGGGTCACGTCGATGTGCCATGGCTGTGGTGTTCCAGCGAAAGCGATCTCGTGCACACGGAATCCTTTGGCCTCGAAGTGGCGCTTGAACCAGTCGATCCCGCCCTGGTTGGTTACCGCCGAGTGCTCTATGAAGATGTCCTTCCCGAATCTGAGGGCGTCGGCTGCATCCCAGAGTGGTTCCTTCTCTGTGAGTTGCCATTTGTTCGCAAGCATCCGCTCGTCCAATTCGGCATCCGACCACGTGTTGAAGAAATCGTTCCAGTAACCGGGAACGTAGGAGTCGTCCGTGAGACGGGGCTTCGGAGCCGCCTCCCACATGAAGCTCGGGTCTTCCTTGAAATACTGCTCGAGCAAGGGCCGGTACGCGAACGATTCGAACCATCGAGCGCGCTGCGACATCGTCGCTTCGAGAATCTCATTGCCGTGGCAGAGCAGGACATCGCGTGGAGGCATCGTGCCGTACGAGTGGTTGAACTCCCAGTCGGGCGTCTCCACGTGCTGCTCGTCGTCCAGTGAAGTGGGACGATCGACCGTGATGCCTCGTCCTTCCAGGAGGGATACGAACGATTCCATCTGGGCATCGGCCCGCTCGAGATAATCGTCGGAGATCGGAATCCAATCATCGAGAGCGATACCGAGCTCGGGATAGACGTTCTTAAAACCCGGATCCGGGGCCCCCACATGTCGACTGTCGATGCGGCCTACGATGACGCGCTTCAGCGGATCCCACTCGTTCCATGAATTGATGACTGCGTCGGTCATTGCCCCTCCACGGCGTCGCTCGACTCACCAGCGCGCATCTCGTACAGGTCCTCTTCCGCCTTCGCATGGGCCTTCGGAATCGCCTCACGCAGAGCGGAAACCATGAAGTCCACATCGTCTTTCGTGATGACCAACGGCGGTGACATCACATTCAGGTTCTCGACCGGACGGACGATCAGCCCGATGGCATCGCATTCGTTGGAGACTCGCTTGCCGATGTCGATCTCCGGGGGGTACACCTCGTGCGTCTCCTTGTCGGCAACGAACTCGATGCAGGCCATGAGATGAGAGCCGCGCACGTCGCCGACCATCGGGAGATCGTAGAGGGTCTCCAATTGCTCCATCATGTATGGGCCGATCTCCCGAACGTGTTCGCGGAGTCCATCCCGCTCGATGATCTCGATGTTCTTCAACGCCGCAGCACACGACACCGGGTGGCCGGAGTAGGTGAAGCCGAGGGCGATGTACCCGTGTTCCGTCTTGTCGATGACATCGAAGATGCGGTCGGAGAAGATCACGGCTCCGAGGGGGAGATAGCCCGACGTGAGGCCTTTCGCCGACGTGATGATGTCCGGTTGGACACCGAACATCGATTCCGACACGAACCACTCACCGAGTCGACCGAACGCGGTGACGACCTCGTCGGCCACGAACAGGATGTCGTTGTCCTGGCACACCTTCCACATTCGCGGGAAGTAGTCCGCCGGTGGCGGGATAACGCCGCCGGAACCCATCACGGGCTCAGCGAAGAACGCGGCAACCTTGTCCGCTCCGCCCAGTTCCTCGATCATGGTCTCGAACTCGGCAACGAGTTTGTCGGCGAACTCCTGCTCGGTAAGCCCATCTCCGTAGCGGTAGTGGTTCGGCGAGCTGAGGTGATGAGTGATGTCGTCGAGGTAGTGGAACTCCGCCTTGCGGTCTCCCGGCTTCCCCCCGATCGAGACGGCTGCATAGGTCGAACCGTGGTAGGCATCGATGCGGGAGATGATGTGCTTCTTCTCGCTCTTCCCTCGGCTCCCCTGATAGAACTGGATGATCCGGAAGGCGGCATCGACCGCGGTCGATCCGCCCGTCGTGAAGAAGACGTGGTTCAGGTCTCCTGGTGCCAGCTCCGCCAGCTTCGCTGCCAGATTCGCCGCCGGAGCATTGGTCATGTCGACGAACGGGTTCGCATAGGCAAGGGTGCGAACCTGCTCTGCGATGGCCTCGGCCATCTCCTCATTGCCCAGGCCGATGTTGGTGCACCACATGCCGCCGACGGCGTCGAGATAGCGGTTGCCATTCGTGTCGGTGATGTATGCGCCATCACCCGACGCTATGGGCAGGGCGCCCTCGGTGGCGATCATCTCGAAAACTTGGTACGGATGAAGATGGTGGCGGCGGTCCCGCTCGACGATCTCCTCGGTCGTTGACTGGTCCTTGGCTGACATACGGCGTGCCTCCTGTGGCGTCTCGGCTGTCGGCTCGGTGGGCGGCCTTCCCATGCCAACTTCTTCGGCCCCGGCGGCGCTCGCCCTATCGACTGATAGCCTAGTCTGCAATCCGGTTGGTTTGTATCAGAGCTCCAACCACCGACGAATCGAGTCGCCGTCGGCATCGATATCTGGTGGAACCGTGAGAGGTACGGAGGTCGATGCAGAGAGTTGAATCGGTGATCGCAGACCGCGAAAGCCGGTGGCTGCATCCTCTCCCACAACGTCGAGCCCCAAGTCGTCCGCCAGTTCGAACGCTTCGGCAACCGTGTTGACGTCACCAACCGGCACTCGCTCCCCACGGAGGAGCTCGACCCACTCGGAAGCCGGACGAGTACGGAACGTACGCTCGAGTTCCGCCGCCAAGTCCTCGACGTTGATCCGCCGATGGGGATTGGTGTCGAAGCGAGGATCATCAACAAGGTCCGGTCGTCCGATGGCTTCACAGGTTCGTGCGAACAGACTGTCGTTCACCGCAGCGAGAACGAACGGGCGGTCGGCGGCATGAAAGAGTTCGTACGGTGCGATCGATGGGTGCCGGTTGCCGTTCCGGTGCGGATCATCACCGGTGAGGAGGTGTCCCGAGGCAAGGTTGATGAGCCCTGATAGAGCGGCCTCGTACAGCGAGACGTGGACACGCTGACCCACTCCGCCATTCCCTGCTCGTTGGAAGAGGGCCGCCAGCACTCCGGATGTCGCATACATGCCCGCCAGCACGTCAACCACCGCCATGCCGACCTTCGTGGGAGGGCCGTCGGCCTGACCCGTCACGTGCATCCAACCCGCCATGGCCTGGATCAGGAGATCGACCCCAGGAAGACCCGCCCCCTCGCCCTGGTCACCGAACGCAGAAATCGAGCAGTAGACCAGCTTCGGGCACGACGATGCCAACGACTCGTAGCCGAGACCAAATCCGTCCATGAGTCCCGGCCGAAAGTTCTCAACGAGCACATCGGCGCGCTCGGCCAGTCGGCGAGCAACCGCCAGATCCTCCGGGTCCTTCAAATCGAGAGCGATCGACTCCTTCCCGCGATTGAAGGCCGTGAAGTAAGTCGCCATATCTCCGCGGAACGGCGGGCCCCACGAACGTGTGTCATCACCCGTACCCGGCCGTTCGACCTTGATCACACGCGCACCCAGATCGGCCAGATTCTGCGTGACGAGCGGCCCTGCCAGGATCCGAGCGAAGTCGGCGACGATGAGCCCATCAAGGGGCTGATTCTCCACGAGGTCCTCCTAGATCTTCCCGAGCGCCTCCAACACACGCTCCGGCGTCATCGGGATATCCAACCACACACCGATGGCGTTGTAGACCGCCTGAGAGATTGCAGGGATCGGAGCAGTCGTTGGCGCCTCGCCGCCGCTCTTCGCTCCGAAGGCGCCGACGGGGTCGTGGGAGTCTCCGAAGAGCACTCCCGGATCAAGAGGGAAGTCGGGAGCGCGCATGACCTTGTAGTCGAGGAACCCGGGGTTGAGGATCCTCCCGGTGTCTGGTTCGAATGCGAGATGTTCCGTCAACGCGAATCCTGCACCAAGGATGGCGCCGCCGATCACCTGGTTCTCGAGCACTTTCGCATTGAGCACGGTCCCGCTGTCCTGAGTCGCCACGTAGTCGAGGAGCCGGATCTCGCCCGTGTCAATATCAACTTCCACCTCAACGAAATGAGCTGCGAAGTACCTGGCGTACATCATGGACGGCGGCATCGGAGTGCTCGTTCGACCGAGGATCATCGGGGGTGTCATGGAGTCCGGCCGGTACGTCGACATGATCTCTTCGAGCGTCAACGACACCGCCGGATCCGACGGGCTGAACACGACACCATCCCTCATGTCGAGGTCGTCGGGAGCGTGACTCCCCATCTGCAGGGCGGCGGTCTCGAGGATCTGCCGCTTGGCATCCAGCGCCGCATCCCACGTGGCGAAACCGGTGCGATAGGACGTGTTACTCGCAATTGCACCATGGCTCGGTGGAGCGGCGTCGGTGTCGCCCGCCTGCACGATGAGGCGGTCTATCGGGATACCGAGTGCTTCGGCAGCGATCTGCGCTTGCGTCGTCTCGCTCCCTTGACCCTGCCGCCCAATACTGACGTGGAGTGTCGCGCTGCCATCGGCGTGCACACGCACGAGCGCAGACACGGGGTACTCGTCCTCCGTGCCACACGAGTGGACACCGGTCGCCACGCCCACAGCGCGTCTCTTGGGACCGTCGATAGCCGAGGGCTTCCCCCAGCCGGTCCACTTCTCGTTCCACCCGAATGCTTCTGCACCACGGATCAAGCAGTCGCTCAGCGCCTCGCCGTCGAGCTTGCCAAGCTCGGGCCATCCGTCCGGCAAGGACGCGAGGTCCATCTGGTCGAGTGTCTCCCCTTCCATGGCTCTCAGCGGGTCGCCGGCGCGGATGTGGTTCTTGAGTCGGAACTCCAGCGGATCCATGTCGATCTCGACTGCGGCCATATCGAGTAGGCGTTCGACGAATGCGCCCATCGTGACATCACCGACGCCCCGCATGCATCCGGCGGTGACGAGGTTCGTCGACACACCGCGGTCGATGAAGCGCCCGTGCGGGCCGGCGCCCCACAGGTCCACGGTTAGGAATCCCACGTCAGGCTTGAGCCCGTACGCCCCGTTGTCGTGAACATGCTCGAGGTCGATGAAGGTGACGGAACCATCCCGCTTGACTCCGAGACGACCGGTTGACCGTTCGAGGTGACGCCGTTTCACCGTCGCGAAGCACTCCTCCTGGCTCAGTCCGATTTTGACGGCCCGACCGACTTTCCTCGCCAGCAGGACCGTGATGAGTTGCAGGCTGCCGATCCACCAGAGGCCGAACGAGCTGCCGCACGGTTGGGAGATCACACGCACGTTGCTTATCGGCACACCCAGTCCGCGTGCGATCGCATCCCGCATCTCCGAGGGTGTCTGTGTACAGGTCCACACCGTGACCCGATCACCCTCCCACTGGGCGGTGCACGCGTTGCGCCCGATCGGTGCATACGCCTGGCTGTCGAACGCCATGCTCGCGTCAACGATGACGTCTGCCATCTCGACGCCACTATCGAGGTCTCCCCAGATGACTTCAGTTGGAGGACGAGCGTTCCCTTCGGCTCTGACCTGTGGGGCATCCGGAGCCAGCGATTCGATCGGGTCGAAGGTCGGCTCGAGGATCTCGTATTCGACATCGATCAGTTCGAGAGCCGCTTCCGCTATCTCCACGGACTCGGCGGCAACAGCCGCTACCTCGTCGCCGACGAACCGGACCCTGTCGTCAAGGATGCGACCGCCGTAGTTGTGCCAGCAGTTCTCCCACTCCCACGCCGGAGCGTCTTGGTGCGTGACGATGCCCAGGACCCCCGGGAGAGACTCGGCACGTCGGATGTCGATACCCGTGATCCTGGCGTGTGGGTGCGGACTGTGAAGGATCTTCCCGTGAACCATGTCGGGGACCCGTATGTCTCCACTGAATTTCAGACGACCGGTGACCTTGTCCACGGCATCCTTGAGGGGGATCGCCTTGCCGATGATCCTGTAGTCCTGCTGCTCACTCATTGGTCGCCTCCTGTCCCAGCTCCTCGGCGGCCCGCTGCACGGCACGGATGATGTTCGGGTAGGTGCCGCAGCGGCAGATGTGGCCACTGAGTCCCTCCGCGATCTCGGAGGCATCGGGGTGCGGCGTAGCCTCGAGCAGAGCCTTCGATGACATGACGAAGCCCGGCGTGCAGAAGCCACATTGGAAGCCGTGTTCATCGACGAAGGCCTGCTGGATCGGGTGCAGGTCGTCTGGTGTGCCGAGGCCCTCGATCGTTTGGATGTCTCGGTCCCCCGCCTGGACGGCGAGCATGATGCAGGAGGTGACCGCCTCGCCGTCGACGAGGACGGTACAGGCCCCGCACTCCCCTTCCTTGCAGGAGATTCGGACGCCGTTCAATCCCAACCGGCCGTTGAGCACCCGGCCCAGGCTTTCGTGCGGCTGAATCTCCACAGCGTGATCGACTCCGTTCACGCGCAGATTCACTTCGATCGTCATTCCCCCAGCCTCCTCACTGCTTCCGCCACCGCTCGCTTCACGAGGACGCCACTCAGGTGCTTGCGGTACGCAGCGGTGGTTCGCACGTCCGAGATCGGGCGCGTATCCGACGCTGCTCGCGCACCGACTTCGGCGAGGAGACCCTCGGTGATGTCTACAAGGGGAATCCCAACCAGTAGTTCCTCGGCTCCCGTCGACCGCAGCGGGACGGGGGCGACGGCTCCCATCACGATGCGTGCCTCCGAAATGCGGCTCTCCTCATCAATCGTCAGCCGGCACGCTGCGCTCGCGAGAGCGATGTCCACATACGATCGGGCCATCCGCTCGAATGTGCATACAGATCGGGGGGGGAGTCTACGAACGCTGATCTCAGCAAGCATCTCGTCGTCTGCGAGCGCCGTCTGTTTCGGCCCCACGAAGAACGACTCAAGGGACAGGGTGCGTTCTCCCTCCGGCGACAGGATCCTCACCTCGGCGTCCAAGCTGATCAGGGGTGGAGCGCAGTCGGCCGACGGCACGCCGTGGCAGAGATTCCCACCCACGGTCGCAACGTTCCGGATCTGGGGGGTGGCGAATCGCTCGGCCATATCGAGGAGCACGGGGAAGTCGCTCCCGAGGCTCTCGTGGGCCTGGAGAGACGCGATCGTCGCAAGCGCACCGATAACCGTCGCGTCCTCGCCGCTCCGGATCTGGCGCAACTCATCAAGGCCCGACAGATCGATGCAGTAGTCGATATCCACGGCACCCCTGCGCCACTGCAGCATCAGGTCCGTGCCGCCAGCCCAGAAGACGGCCTTGCCGCCGTGCTTGGCCTTCATTTCGCACGCTTCACGAGGGAAGTCCGGTCGAAGATACTGGAACGAGCGGGTCATGACGGTCCCTCTCCTGAATCGTGTCTTGCAGTCGACGTACGCCAATGGTACAATATATTCCAATACTTCGCAAGAGAGTCGAAGAATGTACGCCCCATGTCCACATTTGCCGCAAGAATTTGCATCTACGCATGAGGATCGGCGATGAAGCACACCCTCGACGACCTGGACATCAGCATCCTTGGCCACCTCGAGGAGGACGGGCGTCGGTCCTACTCCGAGATAGCAGATGCCCTCGGCGTCGCCGTCTCAACCGTGAGCTCCCGGGTGGCCAAACTGATCGAGCGAAACGTGGTTGCGATCACGGCCATCATCAATCCGCAGGAAGTCGGCCTGGAAGCACCGGCGACTCTCCTCATCGCGATCCAGCCTCGCTTCTTCGATGAAGTCGTTGCGACGATCATCGCCTGCCCCGAGGTTGTCTACGCCTCGATGACAACCGGGCGGCACAACCTGATCGTCGACGTTCTGTGTCGGGACGCTCACCACCTGGCGGAGTTGATCACAGATCGCCTGTATGCGCTGGAGGGGATCCAGGACATCAACGTCGCGTTCCAGCTACAGAAATTCAGCGTGGAGCAGGCAGGTGTCGCCCTGATCGAGTTCGACAAGAGAACAAACGGAGAGATGCAGCCAGAAGACCAACAGTGAGTCGATCCGGGATCGGATCTCCCACGGCAGAGAACGAGCAATCACGGAAGGTTGAGGAGGACACGATGATCACAGAAGGACTCAAGGGGCGGGACTTCATCACGCTTCGCGACTTCTCGAAGGCGGAGATCGAGACCATGCTGGACATCGCCCTGCGACTCAAGGCAGACAACGTCATGCGGCGACAGCACACCGACGTCCTACCCGGCCGCACGCTTCATATGATGTTCTTCAACCCTTCGCTTCGAACTCGCATCAGCTACGAGGCGGGAATCTTCGAACTCGGCGGCAATGCCCACTTCCTCGAACCGTCGGCCACTCGCGTACCGGCGCTCGAGGGAGAAGAGACCGCATACCTCACTGAGCGCATCTCCGACATGGCGCGGGTTCTCTCCCGCATGGGTGACGCCATCGCCATTCGAATCCTGGGCGACGTCGTCGGCTGGGAGTACGACAAGGGTCAACGGATCATCCAGGAATTCGCCAAGTGGTCCGAGGTCCCGGTGATCAACATGGAAGACAACATCAGCCACCCGAGCCAGGGCCTGGCCGACATCATGACACTGTCGGAGTTGTATGGCCGTGACCTTCGAGGCAGGAAGCTCGGCGTGAGTTGGGCCTACTCACCCAGCACGAAGAAGCCCATCGCCCCGCACCACGACTTCATGTACGCGGCCAGCCTCTTCGGACCAGACATCGTGTTCGCTCACCCGCCGGAGATGCGCATCGACCCGGAGATCGAGAAGGCGATCCAGACCAACCTCGAAGCAAGCGGCGGTTCGTACACCGTCGTGGATTCGATGGAAGATGCTGCGGAGGATGCGGACGTTCTCTACGCCAAGAACTACGTCGCCCTCGACCTTCTGCCGCCGGTCACACAGGAACCGCAACACGAAGAGATGTCGAAGCTGTTCGAGAAGTACCGCGACTGGACCGCCGACAAGAAGCGGATGGACCTGGCCAAGCCGGATGCCCGCTACATGCACTGTCTCCCCTGTGACCGCGGATTCGAAGTGTCCGATGAGGTGCTCGATGGGAAGTGGGGCGAGACTGCCTTCGACGAGGCGGAGAATCGGCTGCATGCACAGAAGGGCATGATGGCTTCGATCATCCCATAAGGACGACGCTGTTGGCAGGCGGTCGATGACGGCCCGTGAGAGGAGACGGACATGACCTATCGGGGTTGGAACCAGATCAAGCACGACATCTTCGAGGGCTCACCCGAAGAGATTCCGATGATCGACGAGGACACGCCGACGTTCATGCGTCTCCCCCACGCCAAGACGGCCGCCGATCTCGAAGGTGCTGACGTAGTGATCATCGGGAGCACGTACGTCGCCGGAACCGGTGACACACTGTGGAGTGTCGACCGTCGCGAGTGGGCCGCCGCCGCAAAGCGGGTCCGGCAGCAATCTGCGCGCTACCCGTCCGGCTACGTCCAGGAGTTCGACATCGACGTCTTCGAACACCTGAAGGTCGTCGATTACGGGAACGCCGACCTCGACCCCGAGACGCACTACACCAAGACCTACGAGACGGTGATCGCGGCACAACGGGGAGTCGAGGCGAAGGTCAACGATGCCCTCAACGCCGGTGCCGTTCCGATCGTCATCAGCCAAAACTCCCCATGCGGGTCCTACGCCATCGCCAAGCCGATCGCTGAGCGAACGGACGGGACGGTCGGCGTCGTGAGCCTCGACACCCACTGGGACATCCGTGCCATCGACAATGACACCAACGATCCGAGGATCGCGGGGGCGGCCGCCTGGAAGTCCAAGATGTACGAGTTCCACGACAACATGCCGATCCGAAACCTCGTTGAGATCGGCGAACGGGGCATGATCGAGGAGAAGGACCGTGTTCGCATGTTCCTCGACGCCGGCGCCAACTTCTACCCCATGTGGAAGGTGCGCCGGATCGGAATCGAAGCGCTGTGCGAGGGACTCGATCCCGCGTATGACGGCACCGACGCCGTGTACGTCCACTTCGACATGGACGTGATCGGGGGTGCCGGCCCCTCTCCGGGAGACATCCTGGGCAACCTCGCCGAACCGATCGGCATGACCGACTACGAGGTGATCCGCGTGGCCCACGAGGTCGGGCTCCGCGGCTTCGATGGCATGTCGTTCATCTGTATCCCCCCGGGATCCGAAGTGGTCTACCGCACCATCGTGTACGTGATCATGTACATGATGGCCGGCAAGGCCCTGGCGACGCTGACAGAGGCGTAGCACCGCGTTCAACGACTGAAGGGAACCGATCATGTGGCCCGAAGGCATTCGCTCTGCGGTTGCGTTGACCGTCGACCTGGACATAGAGACGCCCTGGATGGGGAAGGACCCCGGCATCGCTGCGAAGCCGAGTGC
>JAOZMA010000312.1 GCA_029934555.1 Acidimicrobiia bacterium
TAACAAGGGCGATGTTGTCGTTGTCTCCGACGGATACGCTCGCAACTACCTCGTGCCGCGATCGTTCGCCGTCAAGGCGACCGACGGGGCGCTCCGGCAGGCGAACTCGATGAGGGTCGCCCGCGAGGAAGCGCTGCTTGCTGCCCGTCGCGAGGCAGAGGGGTACGCCCAGTCGCTGACCGGGACCAGGGTTGTCGTCGCTGCTCGCTCAGGCGATGAAGGCAAGCTGTTCGGATCGATCGGCGATGGCGACATCGCTGCAGCGATCTCGAAGTTCACCGGGATCGAGGTCGACCGCAAGATCGTCCGGATCGAAGGTCCTATCAAGGAGATCGGTCTTCACGAGGTGATCCTCGAACCGCATCCCGAGGTTCAGTTCTCGGTTACGCTTGATGTGATCCCGGCGTAGCTGGCGCCAACATGAAACGAACAAGGGCCCGTCTCTGGACGGGCCCTTTTCGTATCCCGGGTTCCATTCCGCGGGCTGGGTGCGCCGCCGGCGGGGACTGCAACCCTGGGTACGCGGATTGCGCGAAAACAAAACAGCGTACGCGGAAAACAGTCGACGGGGGTTGGGCTTCTCGGTTGCCCCGGGTCGTAGACTCGCCCTTCCTCTCGCGACGCCCGGGTGCTCGACGCGGTTTGTGTCACACCCGCACGCGATAGTGACGATGACCGCCGGGTGAGAACGAATGGAGGACCGATGACGAGCGTTGCCGAACGCCCAGCAGGGGCTCGCAATCTGCAGGCGCCTCCACACAGTGTTGAGGCAGAGGAATCGGTGCTCGGTGCCGTTCTCCTGTCCTCGGATGCTGCGAATATCGCACTTGAGAAGCTCCACGCCGAGGACTTCTATCGGCCGGCGCACCAGCAGGTGTTCGAAGCGGTCCGGACTCTGTTCGACGCGAACGAGCCAATCGACGCGGTCACCGTCTCCGAGATGCTCCGACGCGACGGCTCGCTCGAGCGCCTCGGCGGCGTTGCGTTCCTCACCCATCTTCTCGATACCGTTCCCACCACATCGAACGTCGACTACTACGCCGGCATCGTCGAGGAACACGCCCTTCGCCGTCGGCTCATGCGTGTCGGTGGCACGATCGGCGGGATAGCGTCGGAGATGAGTGAACCGATCGCCGACGTTCTCGACCGCGCCGAGCAGGAAGTCTTCCAGGTCGCCGAGCGGCGTGTCGGCGAAGGACTCGCCCCGATCGATCCGCTGCTCGGACCGGCGATCGAGCGGGCTGAAGAGCTCCAGCGACTCGGGTCGGAGATCACCGGCCTCTCCACAGGATTCCGCGATCTCGACAGCATGCTCGCCGGACTCCATCCCACGAACCTCATCGTCGTTGCCGCCCGTCCGGGGATGGGTAAGACGGCGCTGGCGCTCAATATCGCCCAGAACGTCGCTCAGAACGACCATGCAGTCGCGATCTTCTCGCTTGAGATGAGCCGTGAAGAAGTTGTCTCCAGGATGCTCTGTTCCACGGGCCGGATCGATTCACAGCGGCTCCGCACCGGCCGGCTCGCAGAGGCCGACTTCACGAAGCTCTCGAACGCGGCGAGCGTTCTCTACAAGAAGCCGATCTTCGTCGATGACTCGCCGGGCCTCACCGTCACTGAGATCCGGGCGAAGTCCCGTCGCCTCAAGCGTCGACCGGGTCTTGATCTCATCATCGTCGACTATCTCCAGTTGATGCATGGTTCGGGTCAGGAGAACCGACAGCAGGAGATCGCCATGATCTCGCGTTCGATGAAGAACCTCGCCAGAGAACTCGAGGTTCCGGTCATCGCAGTGTCCCAGCTGAATCGGTCGTTGGAGAGCAGAGAGGACAAGCGTCCGCGCCTGGGTGACCTTCGCGAATCGGGAGCGATCGAACAAGACGCCGATGTTGTTCTCTTCATCTACCGGGATGAGGCGTACAACCCCGAGAAGATGGAGTCGAAGGGTGTTGCCGAGATCGTTGTTGCGAAACACAGGCAGGGCGCCGTCGGGAAGGTCCAAATGACGTTCCTGCCCGAGTTCACGCTGTTCGCCGACATGGGTAGGGATGTTCCGATCGCATGACAGGTGTCCGACTCCGCGTGGTCGAAACGTGGAAACCGGCTTACCGCCGACCACTCATCCTGAACGAAGGCGACCGCGTCAAGGTCGGGCAACATGACACGGAGTGGACCTCGTACCGATGGTGCACGAACCAGTCCGGGACGGGTGGATGGGTGCCCCACGATTACCTCGTGATGGAAGATGACGGCGCAACAGCAACCACGACGGTCGACTACTCAACGGTGGAACTCTCCGTCGAAGCCGACACCATCGTCACGGGGTTCCAGGCAGCCGGCGAATGGACATGGTGCGTTGCCGACGATGGCGCCGAAGGATGGGTCCCGAACCGGGCACTCGGCCGCACTCCGTAGCATTCCGAACGATCAAGAACGCCGCCGAAGAAGAATGGCGAGCATTCCGACAGCCGCCGCAGCGGTTGTGATCGGGATTCAGACCCATGACAGATCGGCCGGACTTCCCCCGCAGGTAAGCCCGAGTCGACGAGGACCGTCCGGAAGCCACAGCACCATGCGTCTGTCGGCGAGCATCCGACCGGCAACGGATGACCAGGCTTCGGCCCACCTGCCCAGGCCCAGCCGCCACATGAACACCATTCCAGTGTTCATCGAGAGGAACGCCCTCCTGAGACGGTTCATGGCTCCGGGGCTTCGCTCCTGTTCGTATCGAGGGGCGACTTCGGGTTCGGATTCCACGGTTCCGGTAGAGGCGTTGCCGGGTGTGCCGACCAGAGTCGAAAGCACCGACAGCAGTTGACAGCCAGAGACGCGGAGCGAAGAATTGCCGCTGTCCGCTGTCCGCTGTCCGCTGTCCGCTGTCCGCTGTCCG
>JAOZMA010000313.1 GCA_029934555.1 Acidimicrobiia bacterium
CTACGTGCCTGGACGATCCTCTTGCGTAGTGAGCTTCAATTCGTCTCTGGATGGCGGAGAGCACAGTCGTGAAGAAGAGGTACCAGATGCTGGCCACCACCAGAAGCGGGATGGTCTGGAACGTGCGCGAGTAGACAACCTGAGCAGAGTGGAGCAGTTCAGGCAATGCGAGAACGCTTACGAGGGATGAGGTCTTCAGCATCTGAATAGTTCGGCTACCTGTGGGAGGGATGATCACCCGCATTGCCTGAGGCATCACGATCCGTCTCAGTGTGAGCGTTGGCTTCATGCCGAGTGCCTGTGCTGCCTCAACCTGTCCCTCATCGACGGACAACAATCCTGCTCGAACGACCTCAGCCATGTAGGCGGCTTCGTTGAGACCCAACCCGAGCAAGGCGGCCATCAACGGAGAGATGACGCTGTTGGTCTCCCAACTCATGAACGATGGGCCGAAGGGGATACCCAACGACAATTCCGGGAGCAACGCCCCGAGGTTGAACCAGAAAATCAACTGCACCAGCAGCGGGGTGCCGCGAAAGAACCACAGGTAGGCCGAACTCACGGCCCGGAGCAAGGATGCATTCGAAGTCCGCATGACCGCAAGAACGATCCCGAGGGAAATACCGATCGCCATCGAGGCCACAGTGAGCACAAGGGTCAGGCGAACGCCTCTTAGGATGACCGGCGAGAACAGATATTCGGCAACAACATCCCACTGGAACTGCTCATTCGTGATGAGAAGATTCGCCCCCATGGCTACGAGGACGAGAGCGGCGAACGACCAGACCCATCGGGAGAAGTGCCGAGTGGGGGCTACTTCAAGATCCGCAAGATCTATCCCACTGTCGAGGAGTGAGCTGTCTGGTTCCCCACGCTCTGAATCGCGTGGGGAACCAAACGAACTCAACCAACTAGGTAGTTTCAGGGCAGTACCTCTGTCACAGTATTCGCACCGGCCTCAATACCCCACTCTTCGAGAATCGCCATGTACGAGCCATCTTCGATCATCTCGCCGATGGCCTTGTGGACAGCATCCCTCACTTCGGTGTTGTCCTTGTGGAAGATGAACCCCACCTTCCGTGGCTGGAAGCTCTCACCAATGGGCTCGATGCCGTCAGGGAGATTGCCCAAGGTCGACGCATTCACAACGGTCATGTCGGCACGATCGCTGTCGATCGACAGGTACACGTCGCTCGCGTTGTTGAACTCGAGGATCTCGATGCTGTCAGATCCGGAGCTCTCACAGTCTTCATTCATGGCTTCGGCGGTTATCGCCGACAGAGATCCTTGCGTGACGGCGAAACGGTGACCACACACATCCGCTGCATCCACACCGCCCGGATTGCCGGTAGCCACTGCAACGAATTGGCCGTTCGTGTAGTAGGTGACGAAGTCGACCGCCTCGAGGCGCTCATCGGTCACGCCGTAGGATGAGGATCCGATGTCGAATCTGCCGGCTTCGATGGCCGGCAGAATCCCGGGGAAGTCCATGTTCTCAATCTTGACCTCGACGTCCAGCTTCTTGCCGACCTCATTCAGGATGTCGACAGACCAACCAACAATGGTCCCATCCTCCAACATGTATTGGTCTGGTGGGTAGGACGCTCCGGTAGCAACCGTGATGACGTCGAATCCGACGTCATCACCGTCTGAGCTAGAGCTGCATGATGTAGCGACCAGGGCGAGAACGATGAATAGGGATAGGACCAAACCGCCGGTCCTGATGGAGTTTCTGTGCACGTTTCTTACCTCCGTGTTCGGTAGCTTTGCCGGCTGCTAGTTGATGACACGTGTATCCGGATTGAATGTTCGATCCGCCGCATGGGCGTCATAGGCGTATGAGTATTGTGCTCTCGATAGTGTGTCGTAGTGCTCCTCGAAGTAGTTGATCTTGCCGGCCTCTACTCGATATAGATTGAAGATGAACAGATCAACCACTTGGCCATCATGGGTTTCTCCGAACCAACGGAAGCGGTGAGCGACGAGGTTTCCCTCGCTGATGATGACGGTGTAGGGGCCGTCAACCGTTGATGCCTTGAGGGGTTTGAACGAATCCTCCACCTTCTCGAAGTGCCTGGAGCAGTCCTCCTTGCCGACAATCGGGTCGCTGCCCGGCAAGACGAGACGGATATCATCAGCCAGATACTTCGCGTTCGCCTCCCGCCCGTTAGTGCGCTGACCACGTTGCCAGGCGATCACCACGTCCTTCGGTTCCGTCACTCGTGGCATCCTCTCATCTCAGTGAGGGCCGGTTGGCCCTCGTTCCGACAACCGAGAGCACGGGTGGACTTGATCAACGTGAATAGTGCCGGTCGCCGCAAGAAGGGCGGTAGCGCGATCCAAGACTCTCTCTCGGTCATCCACAGCACTCATTCAACAGGAACGAGTGCCCCATTGGAACAGCGAGGGCTGCCACTTCGGCGACCATCTACCTGGCAACTATCGCGAGATATCCTCAAGTCCTGTATCTGAGCCGACGGATGCTTCGGGCCCGTGTGCTCTTTGGCTGCGGTCGTTGCAGAGAGAAACGCTGCGTCCTTGATTCTCAACGGTGCTCCAAACGAGATAGTCGTTCACCAGACATTCCAACTCTCGAGCGACGCTTCGTTCAAGTCAGGGTCAGCGCACGATTTCCACTGGTCACGGACTCCACTCTCGTTTGCCCATGGTCTCGATGACGAGCTTCGGGGCGATGTGAGATAGGTAGGTGTTCGTCGTCGCCAGCGACTTGTGCCCGAGTTGGCGTTGGATGATCGGCATAGCAATGCCCTCCATCATGAGCTCATAGGCGTGTGTGTGACGGAGACCATGGGCATGTACTCTCTTCTCGATTTCGGCTCGCCTGGCGAGTCGCGGCAGTAGTTGTCGTATCTGTGAGGAGTAGATCGG
>JAOZMA010000047.1 GCA_029934555.1 Acidimicrobiia bacterium
AGCGGACAGCGGACAGCGGACAGCGGACAGCGGACAGCGGACAGCGGACAGCGGAGACTGCCATACCCGTCTGTCTTCGCCTGGCTGTTGGCTGTGGTCTGTCCGCTGTCTGCTATTCGAACGTCAACAGGAACGCCACCAGGTTGTCTATCTGCTCTTCTGTCAGCGTATCGTTGAAGTTCTGGAGCATCACACCCGGATCGAAACCGTGAACGACGTAGGCATCGGGATCGACGATGGACTGACGGAGATACCGTTCGGCTGTGAGGCCGGGGACCCTTGTCGTAGCACTCGTGGCGACGCCGTCGAACGACGGGCCGATGATCACAACACCCGGGTCGAGGGAGTGGCAGACGCGACAGCCGGTGTTGACCCCGAGCGTCGTCTCGAAGTACAGCGACTCGCCGGCATCCGCGCTTGAAACGACCTGCTCGTCGATGTACGTCAAGTCGAGGATCTCACCCTCACCGATGAACACGGTGTCGTTGAAGAGAACAGTGAACTGGCTGCGGTCGATCCGGTCGTAAACCCGGATGAACAGAGCATGTTCGCCGGGGTCAACGACGAGACGCTCCAGAGCGATCGATGCTTCGGTTCCGTCAACGCCTTCGAGCGGATAGGTCTCATCGTGGATCGTCTCACCGTCGAGCTCGACGACCAGCCGACTCGGTCCGCCTTCGTCGAGTATCGGTTCGCCATCGAACCCGACGAACACTGCGCCACCTTGATGGTGGAGAGCGATCGAAAGCACAGCGTCATCGGCACCAGCTGGTGAGAATGGGAGGTACGTCGCAGCGATGGACAGCAGCGACACCACGAGAACCAGCAGACCGACCGGGATCAGCTTGTTCCACGGTGGCGTCGGGTCGGGGTCGGCGATCGAGTGCTCCCCCGGGTGCTCGAGAGCGGTCGTGAAATCCGTCGGAGGCACCCAATCCGACTGAATCGGTGCATCGATGTACGCCTTCTTGAGCCGGGGTACTCGCACTCGATCGAGTCGCTCCTGAGCCCACGTGTTGCCGTCGCGATTGGCGCAGTCGGCCGGCGGACATCCGATGAACTGGACATCGCCTGCACCGGATTCGAGGGCCTCGATGGCCAGGGTGGTGTGGACCATCCCGATACACGGGACGGGGATCACGTGGATGGGTCCGTCATCTTCGGCTACCTCTTGAGCTGCCAACGTGTCGGCGGCACCGTGGAGTGCATGTCGCTCGCACGTGAAAACGATCCGGGGCGAGTTTCCCGTCGCGGCCAGGCGCCGCACCTCCGCGGCAAGATCGTCCACCGGCTCTCCATCAAGAGACATCGCGTCATCGGAACAGCTCCCTATACAGATACCACACGACACACACCGGTCGGGGATGAGAACCGCGATCTGCCGGTACTTGCCGTCTTCCCTGGGGACCATCTCGAGAGCGTCGTAGGGACAATCGACAACGCACAGGGTGCATCCCGTGCAGCGATCCGGGTCGATGCTGATGGGCTGTAGCGGTCTGCGTCGTCCGATCCACGGGATCGCAGTCAGCAGGATCCCGACCACGAGGAATCCGCCCCATACCAGGACGGGAGACAGACTGAGCCCCGCGGGGAGAAGGAACAGGTAGAACGGATCGATCGGGAACGATGCCGGTATGACGGAGCTGTTCAGCGGCGGAAGCATGCCGACCGGCCAGATGATCGACAGAATGACGATCGTACCTCCGATGATCGACATCCAGAATCTAGGAGGGAACAGCTTCGGCCGGTTCAGACGCTTGACGTGGTACCAGAACAGAAGCCCGATCACGACCGACAGGATGACGTGAATCAGCAATAGGAGAAGCAGGAACGGCCACCCGGTACCGGCAGCAGGAGTCAGGAGACTGTCGAGAAGGAAGTCGAGGCCGAACGTGGTCCCGTCAAACGCACGAACCAGCGCCTCGTTGATCGCCTGTGCCCGTTCGTCCCATATCAGCCAGTAGCCGGTCACACCGATGACCCAGATCATCGCCACCATCCAGATCCCTGAGACCCAGGCCAGCCAACGAGGGCCCCGGAATCGATCCTGGACGAATGTACGCCACCCGTGCAGCAGTGAAGTTACGACAAGCGCCACCGACGCGTACCGGTGAACCGCCCTCATGAACCGTCCCACGACGCTGCTCTCAAGGCGGCTCACGGCGTCGTAGGACGCATCGAATCCAAACTGGAAGAACATCGTCAGGTAAATCCCGGTGATGAACACCACAACGAACAGGAACACGGCGATTGTGCCGGTGTGATAGAGCGGGTTGAGGCGAGCGGACCCCACGGCCTTGTTGACCGGCTGTTCCGATCGAATTGTCGCCCGTTCCAGCCGACGCAAGACGCTCCGCACCCGATTCCGGGTGCGGAGCGACCAGTTAACTGCGGGCCCTGTCGGCCCGGATGATCCGTCGGTGCTCACGCCGACAGGCTACATCCGCAGAAGATCAGGGCGTGAATCCCGGCGAGGTGAGTTGCACCTGCGTGATCTGCTCATACAACTGCGGACCGTACGACAAGATGATGATCACGACGCTGGCTATCAACCACGGCCTCCAGCGGTCGAGCCACCTGGGCGTGTTCCGGAGATCCTGGAGCGATTCGGCAAGCGGTACCTCGACCAACTCGTTCTCTGGAAGGCGCTTGCGTTGCAATGCGGTCACTGCGACGACGACGATGAAGATCATCAACCCGATCCACATGACCGTCCCACCGAAACCGATGCGCCACAGATGGCCGGCCCATTCTTCCGGGATGTACGGGGCGAGTCCGAGCGGGGTCCGCCTGGGAGCGCCCAGCAGTCCGACGACGTGCATGGCATTCGAGAAGATCAGCATGCCGGTGAAGTACGTCCAGCCACCGATCACAGCGAGCTTCGGCTTCCACAGCGGTTTGCCGGTGAGATACGGCACCATCCAGAAGCTGATACCGACGAACGTCATCGTCGCCGCCGAAGCAACGGTCAGGTGGAAGTGGCCGGGGATCCACGCCGTGTTGTGCAATGCCAGGTTCACGTTGTACGAGGCATTGACGATGCCACCGATGCCGCCGAAGATGAAGAGAAGTCCGGCCAGGAGCTGCCACAGCACGGACGGATTGCTCCATGGAAGAGCCCTGATCCACCCGATGAGGCCTTTGCCGCCCCTCTTCTTGGCACCGTACTCGAGCGATGCCACCACGGTGAACAGCGTCATCATCGACGGGAACGCCACCATGAACGTCAACATGGCATGTATGAACTTCCAGGCTGCGGGGACACCCGGGTCGGCGAACTGGTGGTGGAACCCGAGAGGAACCGACAAGATGAGGAAGAGCCAGAAGGAGAGACGCGCCAGGGAGTCGCTGAACATCTTCCCGCCGGTCTGCTTGGGCAGCATCGCGTACCACGAGAGGTACGCCGGCAGGACCCAGAAGTACACGAGCGGATGACCGGTGTACCAGAACAGGGTGCGTGAAAGCTGGGGGTCGGTCCCCGACGTCCAGCCGAAAATCGACGGCAGGATGATCGCGAGGATCTCAGCAGCGATGCCGAGCGTCGCGATCTGCCACATGACCATGGTCACGAGCGATGCGAAGACCACGAACGGCGAGGTGACTCCCGGATTCTCTTTCCTCCACGCGTAGAACGTGAAGTACATGCCGTAGCCCTCGATCCAGCTACCGACGACGACCAGCACGAGTCCGATGTAGAACCACGCGCTCGCCTGCATCGGCGGGTAGAACGTGTAGAGGACGGTCGCCTTGCCTGCCAGGATCGGAATCGCAGCAGTCACCAGACCGACGACCATCATCCAGAACCCGATCCGGTTGAGCCATGGGTACCTCAGGGGTCGTTCAAGGCCCCTGATGACCGCCAGGGTCAGGAATCCGGTGATGAAGAACGTCGTCCAGATCAGGGCGTTCAGTACGCCGTGGAGCGTCAGGCCCTGGTAGTACGAACTCGCCAGGAAGCTGAGCTTCGGGTACAGGTCGAGGCCGGCATGCTCGAGCGCCTGCATGGGTCCGTACTGGATGCCGATCGACAGAGCGGCGACGGCGAAGATCACATGCCAGCCGACGAACCATTTCTCGCTGCTGGTGAGTTCGCGAACTGATTTCGTGGTTCGGTCTTCAATCATGTCGTTCTCCCCGACCTACTTCTCGACCGTTAGCGTGCCGTACATCACGGCGTGACCTAATCCGCAGTACTCGTGACAGATGAAGTTGTACTCCCCCGGTTCATCGAACGTGGCTGCCAGCTTCGATACCTGCCCGGGGATCACCATCATGTTCACGTTGGTTCCTTCGAGAGCGAAGCCGTGCTGCACGTCAGCCGATGTGGCCCAGAATGTGACCTTGGCGCCCACGGGAACCGTGATTTCCCTGGGGTCGAAACTGAATCGTCGTGCGACGACATAGACCTCATACTCCTCGCCGGGAACGATCTCGCGAAGACCCGGTTCAGACCAGGGCGGCTCAGAGTCGAGAGTGTTGGGATCGACGCGGCCCTCATCGGTTGGGACCTGGATGCCCAGGGCAAGCCCTGCGATCGTGATCATGATCACGAAGAAGACGAGGAACCCGATCGAGATACGGATCCAGTTCTTCTCATAGGGATCGATGTGGACGTGTCTCTTGATGTCACCCTGCGAGTCGTCGCCCTGTGCGTCGTCGGTCTGCGGAGTCTCGTCGCTCACGTGTTGACGCCTTTGCTCAACAGGATCAGGTACACCGACATCCAGAGCAGGAACAGCAGAACGGAGAACCCCAATACGAATGCCCAAGTTCCGGTGGGCTTGAAGTTCGCATCGAAGTCGTCATCGTCGCGTTCGACGGACATGGTCCTCCCCATTCATCAGCGTGATCCCAGTTCCCAGGTGTCACCATGCGTCGCGTCGAAAACACCCCGCACTCTGGACGACCGGGAGCATAGCGAGACCGCGCCGATGAGACCAGTCAACTAGGGGAAAAAGCCCCTATGTGCGGTTCCCCGCCCAACGACCCACTTCACTTGCCAGAGCCGTTGCCGTGACGATCTCCGACCGGGCCAGACGAGCCCCGGCCACGCCGTGGTGGTAGGCGGCGGATCGGGCTGCGATCTCAGCGGGGAGACCGCCGGCCACGAACGCTGCCACCATCCCGGTGAGCACGTCTCCTGTACCGATCGTTGCGAGCTCCGGACCACCCGATGTGATCACCCAGGTGTCGTCGCCACCGGTCACGAAGGTCGGATTGCCCTTGAGAAGCACAACCGCGCCGGTCTCTCGGGCCAGTACCTCCGCGGCGCCATGCGTCGGATTGATCCCGGTCAGTCGGGTGAACTCGCCAGAGTGGGGAGTGATGATGGTGTCATGATCTCTGATGAGAGCGGTAGGTCCCTCCAGCGCGTTCAGGCCGTCTGCATCCAACACGATCGGGCCATCCCACCGTTCGAGCAGCGCCTCGACGAAACCTCGGCCAACGGGCCCGAGTCCGGGTCCCAACGCCATCACGTCATAGCGCTCTGCCTCGACGAGCACCGCTGCGACATCGTCCCGGGTGAACCGTTCACCTTCTCCCGCTGCGCGGCTCATCACACCGGCGTCCAGAGTTGCGTAGATCGGTTGGAGTGCGCCCGGACAGATCACGGCCGCCGCTCCCGCTCCCACATCAAGCGCCGATCGGGCGGCGAGCATCGCGGCGCCGGTGATCCCTGGCGAACCGCCCACGACGGCCACCGATCCGACCGACCACTTGTGGGCGTGCCGGGTACGCACCGGTAGCGGCGCATCGATCTCTTCGCAGAGCATCAGTTCGGGACGGGGCTCGTCCAATCCGATGTCAACGATGAAGAGTTCCCCCACCCGCTCGGGCCCTTCGCCGAGGACGTGGCCGGTCTTCGCTGCCTGGAACGTGACGGTCACATCGGCGTAGAACGCGGCGTTCTCAACGAGCCCTGTGGTCGCGTCGAGCCCCGACGGGACATCGACGGCAAGCACCGGGACATCGAGGAGGGTCCATGGAACGACAACCTCCGGTAGAGCACCCCGGAAACCCACGCCGAAGATCGCGTCGACGATCAGATCTGTCGGCTCCGGATCCCCGAGCTCTCCGACCCGGGCGCCCGCACGTATCGCAGCAACGGACGCTGCCCGTGCATGAGAACCATCCCCTTTTGGATAGCCGAGCGACCGGATCGTCACCTGTACTCCACGGCGGACGAGATGCTTCGCCGCGACGTACCCATCCCCACCGTTGTTGCCCCGTCCGGTCAGGATCGTCACCCGATCCCCGTATCCGATCCCCATCTCGACAGCGGTCAGTGCCACACCGAGACCGGCACGCCCCATGAGCATCGCCGGAGGATCGTCTGAAGCCATGTCGAGCCGATTCACCTCGGCGGGAGTGATGAGAGGTTCCATGGCTCAAAGAGTAGAGCAGTAGATCAGCAGCGAGTAGAGCAGAACTGATCTACTGATCTACTGATCTACTCGATGCCGACTCGATCAACTCCCACAGCCGATCCACGTGCTCGGCCGTCGTATTCGTCTGCCCTATCGAGACCCTGACGAACCTTCGGCCGTCGATGGTGGATGGGGTCACGAATGCCCAACCGGACTCATTGATCGCCTCAGCGAGCGCATCGGTCGCTTCGTCTCCGTCGATGTGGGCGAACGACACGAGGCCAAATGGAGTTGGTGCGACCAACTCGAGTTGAGGATGGGATTCAATCCGGTCCGTCAGTGCAGCGGCGAGTGCCACATGCTCGCGAACGTGATGGCGGATTCCCTCGGCACCGTAGGAACGGAGAACGAACCACAGCTTCAGGGCCCGGAACCGGCGGCCGAGAGGAACGTGCCAATCCCGGTAGTCGATGACTTCTCCCGATTCCGATGCCTCGTTCCGCAGATACGGGGGCAAGATGCTCAGCGCTTCGATGAGAGGCTTGCGGTCGGCAACGTAGAAGAGTGAGCAGTCGAAATTCGTGAACATCCACTTGTGCGGATTGAACGTGTATGAATCGGCTAGCTCGAGCCCGTCCTGAAAGTGCCGGAACTCAGGACACACCATCGCCGTTCCTGCATATGCGGCGTCCACGTGGTGCCAGAGACCGCGGGATCGGGCGATCTCTCCCGTCGCCCGGACCGGGTCGACGGCCGTTGTCCCCGTCGTGCCCACGGCAGAAACGACTGCGACGGGAATGAGTCCGGCAGCAATGTCGATCTCTATCGCCTCTTCCAATGCATCTGCACGCATCGCAAACTGATCATCGACAGGAACGAGACGCACATGTCCGTACCCGGCGACTCTCGCCCCCTTCTCTACCGAAGAGTGCGCCTGCGCTGAGGCATATACGACCATCTTCCCGGCTTCTCCGGAGGCTCGATCTCTGGCCACGACGAGCGCCGTGTGTGTGGAATCGGATGCACTCATCTGGATGACGCCGCCGCCCGGGCCGGTTGTCTTCCACGACTCCGGAAGCCCGAGCATCCCGACCAGCCAATCGGCAACGACCTCCTCGATCTCAGTCGCTGCGGGACTCGTCGACCACAGCATCCCTTGAACGCCGAGACCTGCGGCAACGAGTTCCCCGAGGATTGAAGGCGGCGAGGTATTGGCGGGGAAGTACGCGAACCAGCCCGGCGATTGCCAATGGGTGATGCCCGGCATGACGATCTCATCGAGGTCGCTCAAGATGGCGTCGAACGGCTCCGGCTGCTCGGGAACGACGTCCGGAAGCATCGCCCGTATCTCCCCGGGCTGGACCGTCGCGGTAATCGGTCGGTCGTCGACGGTCTCCATGTACCGGGCAAGCCACTCAATGACTTCATGCCCATGCCAACGGAACTCGTCCGGGGACATGTGATATGAGGGTGGAGACGGCTCGTTCGTCATTCAGTGTCCTCGTTGACGTAGCGGCGGACAGTAGACAGACCACAGCAGACAGCCAGAACCGAACGCCGCCCAAACGTCTTGCTGTCTGCTGTCTGCTGTCCGCTGTTGGCTGTCCCCTGCCCCCTGTCACCTGTCACCTCAAGTACCCCAACAACTCCCTCACCATGAATGCAGTTGCTCCCCACAATGTGCCTTCCTCGAACTCGTAGAACCACAGGTCGTGACCATGCCAGTCCTGGGTCGCCCATCGGGAATCGTCGAGAAGCCGGTCGATCGGGGGTTCGATGATGCTGTGAACCTCGGACGGATCCGCGACCAGCTCATCTGGCCGCTCGATTCTGGCGACTACCGGCACGATGAGACGTGTTCGGTCCCGTGTCGTCACCGGTGTGAGTCCGCCCAGGATCTCAACGACGTTCTCCGGCGGAAGGCGCACTTCTTCCCAGGCCTCGCGTGTTGCTGTTGCAATGGGGTCTTCGCCATCCTCGCGTCCTCCCCCGGGGAAGACGACGTCACCCGGATGGGTCCTCATGTGTTCTGGGCGGCGAGTGAAGATAATCCGGGGTGTCCCGGACGCATCTTCGTAGAGGGGAACGAGCACGGCGTAGCGAGCATCGGGTGGCGAAGCCACCGGTGACAGCCGTTCGAGTCGATCCCATAGATCCATCACGGGAGCATACGTCGGTAGGCTGCGTTCGATGGCGCAGCATCTCAACAGCCGACCGCGGCAGACGCCGCGGTTCATCATTCGCCCGTTTCGGCGCCGCGACGTAGGTCCGATGCACGATGCCGTTCAAGCGTCACTACCGGAGCTCGAGGAGTGGCTCCCATGGGCGGTCGGCTACGACCGTTCGGTTGCTCATCGTTTCATCCGCGACTCCGCATCGGCATGGAACGATGCCCGTGCCTACGACTTCGCCATCCGACTTCATGAAGAGCCCGACTTCCACGTCGGCAACATCTCCGTCTGGCCCACCTCGCCTGCCAATCGGGTCGGTGAGATCGGGTACTGGATCCGATCGGATCTCACCGGCGAGGGTATCGGGACGGAGGTGACCGCCCGAACGATCCAGGTCGGATTCGAAGAGCTCAATTATCACAAGATCGTGTTGAGGATCGCCGCCGGTAACGAACGCTCCGATCGCATCGCGAAGCGTCTCGGATTCACCCTCGAGGGCACGCTTCGCGACGAAGTCAAAGTAGGCACAACATGGATCAACCACACGTCGTGGAGCCTGCTCGAAGAAGAGTGGCCGGACGTGAGGGAAACACTTCAGGCGGACGGGGTGCTGCAGTAGGCGGACAGCAAACAGCAGACAGCAGACAGCAAGAAGCCTGGCTGTTGGCTGTCAGCTGTCGTCTGTTTGCCAAACAGAATGGGGCGGCCCGAAGGCCGCCCCATTCTCCGTTTTGGCTGTCAGCTGTTGGCTGTCAGCTGTCGTCTGTTTGCTAGAACCCCATGCCGCCCATGCCGCCGTCGTCATGGCCGCCGGCAGGCATCGGAGGAAGGTCTTCCTTCTTCTCAGCGACGAGCACCTCGGTCGTGACAAGGAGAGCCGCTACGGAAGCAGCGTTCTGCAACGTCGACCGGGTCACCTTGGCAGGATCGATGATGCCGTCCTCGATGAGGTCGGTGTACTCACCTGTCGCGGCATTGAAGCCCTCGTTACCTTCGGACTCGTTGAGCACCTTGTTCACGACAACGCCACCTTCATAGCCGGCGTTGACCGCGATCTGACGGAGCGGAGCTTCGAGCGCACGCTTGACGAGCTGACGCCCGGCCTTCACGTCATCGCTTCCACCACGGAGCTTGTCGATCGCAACACCGGAACGAAGCAGAGCAACACCACCACCGGGGACGATGCCCTCTTCGACAGCGGCACGGGTCGCCTGAATGGCGTCCTCGAGGCGATGCTTCCGCTCCTTGAGTTCGACCTCCGTCGCAGCGCCGACCTTGATGACGGCAACGCCACCGGAGAGCTTCGCGAGACGCTCCTGGAGCTTCTCACGATCCCAATCGGAATCGGAATTGTCGATCTCCTGGCGAATCTGCTTCACACGGGCCTCGACGTCTGCGTGGGATCCGGCACCCTCGACGACCGTCGTGTTGTCCTTGCTGATGACGACCTTGCGGGCCTTGCCGAGCAAGTCCATCGTGACTCCATCGAGCTTGAGACCGACCTCTTCGGAGATGACGGTCGCACCGGTGAGGATGGCGATATCCTGGAGTTGAGCCTTGCGGCGCTCCCCGAATCCGGGGGCCTTGACGGCCACGGACTGGAACGTGCCACGGATCTTGTTCACGACGAGTGTCGCGAGTGCTTCACCCTCGACGTCCTCAGCGATGATCAGCAGCGGCTTGCCCGACTGCATGACCTTCTCGAGAATCGAGAGCATATCCTGGACCGAGCTGATCTTCGAGTTGACGATCAGCACATACGGGTCTTCGAGGACGGCTTCCTGACGATCGGCGTCACTGATGAAGTACGGAGAGATGTAGCCCTTGTCGAACTGCATACCTTCCGTGAACTCGAGCTCAACGCCGAATGTCTGGCTGTCCTCGACGGTGATGACACCCTCGTTGCCGACCTTCTTCATCGCATCGGCGATACGATCGCCGATGATCATGTCCGCAGCAGAGTTCGCAGCGACATACGCGATGGCTTCTTTGTCGTCGCTCGATACCGGCTTCGCCGCATCGGCGATATTCTCGACGACCTTGGCGACGGCCTCTTCGATGCCGCGCTTCATCTCCATCGGGTTGCTTCCGGCTGCGACGAGACGGAGTCCGTCCCGTACCATCGCCTGTGCGAGGACCGTTGCTGTCGTCGTGCCGTCACCGGCAACGTCGTTGGTCTTGTCAGCGACTTCCTTAGCGAGCTGCGCGCCCATGTTCTCGAACGCGTCTTCGAGTTCGATCTCCTTGGCGATCGTCACACCATCGTTCGTGATCGTGGGCGAACCCCACTTCTTGTCGAGTACAACGTTGCGCCCCTTGGGACCCAGCGTTACCTTGACGGCATCTGCGAGCTGGTCGACGCCCGCTTGGAGGCTCCGTCGGGCCTCCTCGTTGAAACGTAGTTCTTTTGCTGCCATTGGGTAAACCCTCCTAGGCGAGAACGGCGAGAACGTCGCGGGCGGACAGGATCAAGTAGTCCTCACCGTCGACCTTCACTTCGGTGCCGCCGTACTTCGAGTAGAAGACGACGTCTCCGACGTTGACGTCCATGGGGATCCGCTCCCCATCTTTGATCTCACCCGGTCCGACGGCGAGTACCTCACCGAGTTGGGGCTTTTCTTTGGCCGTATCCGGGATAACGAGGCCGCTCGCTGTGCGAGATTCCTCTTCATCCTGTGGCTTCACGACGATGCGATCGCCGAGAGGCTTCAAATTCATCCGACTCCTCCTTCGTAGCTGGCAGTCGGTCAATGCGAGTGCTAACGATAGCAGGAATCTGGCACTCCCGCACTCAGAGTGCTAAGAATTATCTAAGTCGTTGTGTATCAAGTACGAAGCTACCAGCGGACAGCGGACAGCGGACAGCGG
>JAOZMA010000314.1 GCA_029934555.1 Acidimicrobiia bacterium
CCCGATATCGGTCCGGCGTGTCGGACCAGACGTATCGGATCCGCAGCGGTGATCCAGGCTGCCGGGCCTCTCGGAACCAGGGGTGCTGGTCGCTGGTGTGGTTGACGATCATGTCTGCGATCACGCGGAGTCCGCGCCCGTGGGCTTCGACCAGGAATCGTTGAACGTCGTCGAGCGTCCCGTAGCGGGGGAGGACCGACTTGAAGTCGGAGACGTCGTAGCCCCCGTCGCGCAACGGCGACTCGTAGAACGGGAGCAGCCAGATGCATGTGACACCGAGCCATTGGAGGTAGTCGAGTTTCTCGGTCAGACCGGCGAAGTCGCCCGTGCCGTCACCGTCGCCGTCGAAGAACGCATACACGGGGACCTCGTAGAAGACGGCATCGACAAACCAGGGTGCGCTCACAACGGCAGGCTACTGCGACCGGTCGGATCTGATGGTTGCGACGACTGCGGCGCCGCATGGGAGGCTCTTAGGAGCGGAACAACCGGCGAAGGATGAACAGCGTGACGACTGCCGAAGCACCGATGATCGCTGCCACACGAGCATCGACTGCGATATCGGGCCTTCCTTCAACGGTTCCACCGAGGAGGAGTGCGATCCGGGAGTCTTTCGCATCGATCTTCGAAGCGATGACCAGGCCTGCAGTGGCGTTGTCCATCGTGGCCTCTTCGGCGACGATGACGCCGGCTCCAGACTGATTCACGGTCGCGTGCTCGGCGTCGATGAAGAAGGCGCCGCCTTGCGTGATGTCCGCGGATCCAGAGGCGATCGTCTGTGCGCCTCCCTGACGGATCGAGACCGCGGTGGCCTCGACGTGGCCCGCACCGCCCTGCTGGATGTTCACGACATCAGCGCGGACTTCCTCCTGAAACGGTTCGGCTGGATTCTGTGGTTCTGGCATGGTCGGTCCTCGGGTCGGTGAGTGGAATCCTATAGAGAATCAAGTACCTGTGTTTCAACGGCACAATCCCGGTCATGAAACGACTGATGATCCTGTTGGCGCTCGTCGCACTTCTTGCCGCTGCCTGTTCGAGCGCGCCCGCAGCCGACACCTCCACGACCGAAACCTTCGCTCCGATGGAGTCGACCACCACGACCGCCCCGGAGACGACGGTTGCCCCTGAGACCACAACAACGTCCACGACCTCCACGACGCAAGCACCGGAGGTCGAACCACCCGTTGTTGAGACCACTCCTGCAGATGGCGACGTCGTCGATACCTACCTCGTCGAGTTCACCGGCAGCTCGGAGACCGCCGTCGACGTTCTCGTCAACGACGAACCGGTCGATGTCGATGCCCAGGGGACGTTCGTTGTGATGCTTCCTTCCGACATCGGAGAGAACGAGGTCGCGATCGAAGCTACGGACGAGGACGGGAACACGACGGTCATGTCGACCACGTACGTCTTCGCTCCTGAGGACGGATGGATCGCTGCGATCGGCGACTCGGTCATGCTGGGATCGAAAGAAGAACTCGAGATGCGTATCGGTCCGGGAACGGTCGATGCGACCGTGTCCCGGCAGTTCCTCGACGCCCCCGGCCTCGTGCGCGATCTGCTGGACCGCGAGGTGCCTCCGCAGGTGATCATCACGGCTCTCGGGACGAACGGAGCTGTCCAGGCACGGCACTTCGACGAACTGATGGCGGTTGCCGCCGACGTGCCCCTCATGGTGTTCGTCAATGTCCACGTTCCGACTCGTAACTGGGAAGCCACGTCGAATCGTGAGATCGCAGCCGGTGTCGAGCGATACGACAACGCGGTTCTCGTGGACTGGTTCACGCCGACCGATGGTCGGCCCGACCTGTTCGCCGCAGACAACTTCCATCCGACGCAGGTTGGCCGCGTGATCTACGCCGAACTCGTCGCTGAAGCGCTCTACCCCAACTGGAACCCGCTCGACGGCTAGGAGCTAGTCGGGGTGTCGATTCGAGATGCCGTCTCGAGAGCGATGGTGATCATCTCGTCGAGAGATGTCTGGCGATCCTCAGCCGACATCTCGACGTCGGACCCCAGGATGTCGCTCACGGTCAAGATCGCAGCCGCACGGACGCCGTGCTCGGCTGCAACGGCATAGAGACCCGCCGCCTCCATCTCCACCGCGAGGATGCCCATGCGCTGAGCGACCTCGAACACGTCTGGCCGCGGGTGATAGAACTGATCGGAGCTCAGAACGTTCCCCACCTTGACGGGCGCCTCCCGCTCCTCAGCCACCTTCGCCAGCTCTCTGGTGAGTCCGAAGTCGGCGATCGCTGCGAAGTCGAAGCCGCCGAACCGCAGTCGGTTGGCATTCGAATCGGTGGAGGCTCCTGAGGCGATGACAACGTCTCTCATCGACAGGTCGGGGTGGAGACCGCCGCAGCTTCCGATGCGGATGAGCGAGGTAACGCCGTACTGCCGGATCAACTCCGTTGCGTAGATCAGGATCGATGGCATCCCCATGCCTGTACCCATCACCGAGATCCGGCGCCCGCGGTACGTCCCGGTGTATCCCTCCATGCTTCGAACCGACGTGACCAACACGGCATCGTCGAGGAACTGCTCTGCGATGTAGCGTGCTCGGAGCGGATCGCCGGGGAGCAGGCAGACGTCGGAGAAGTCGTCCGGACCGGCCGAGATGTGTGGTGTGGGCATGCGGGAAGTCTACGCGACGGCCGGGGAGCGCAGGGTCGCCGAAGGGGAGTGCGCTCGCTCTCTCATCGCGCTCAGCCCATTGGGGTCATCCCACGAGCATGACGGCGAGTGATACCGTGCCGCTGAAGATCGTTCGCCACACCGGTCCCGGGCAGGAATGAGTGAGTATGAGGCAATCTGAATGGAACAGCGTCCTCCGGACGGCCACCGACGCAGCCGCCGGCTACCTCGAGTCGCTGCC
>JAOZMA010000315.1 GCA_029934555.1 Acidimicrobiia bacterium
GGCATCTCCTATTCGTACCTCTCGGCGATCGAGTCGGGCCAGAAGCTGCCTTCGGCAGCGGTACAGGATGCCCTTTCCGGTGCCCTCGGCATAGAAGCATCGGAGCTTCTTGCCAGAGCCAACGGCGACGTCGAGACCGACCTCCCGGCTTCGCCGCCGATCCTGCACATGCCGATGCAGGCCGACCTGATGGTTGAAGATGCATCGCCGATGCCCGGAGCGTCAACCGAATGGGCGGCACCGCCCCTGGCACGAATGGCATCGAGCACACCGGATAGCGAGCCGGGGATCAGTTCGACGGGGGCGCTTGCCGAGCTCCAAGCACTCATCCCATCGCTCTCACCCGAAGACGCCGCCATGGTCGTCTCGATGGCCCGCCGCCTCTCCGGGACCGGCGAGCCACGCCGACGCACGTCGTCGGATCGTCGCTACCGCGGGAGCTCCGGGCGTGGTCTCCGCACAGAGGCGTACCTGCACTTCTGGACGAAGTACCTCGCGGAGTTGGAGAGTCGGGGCCTCGACTGGGGTCAAGGACGCCGGGCCGAGCCCCGTAGCTACTTCACCACACCGTCACTGATCCGGGGTGCGTCGCTGTCGGCGTCGTTCGCCCGCAGCCGGCTCCTTCGGCATGAGCTCTACGTGAACCGGGGGAGTAGAACGGCGAACCTCGAACTCCTCCACGAACTCGAGGCGAATCGCAGCATCGTCGAGAAGGCCTACGGACATCCGCTCGACTTCGAAGACCCCGGTCAGGAACGCCGTGCGGTCCGCATCGCCGAGTACCGCGACGGGCACATCTCTCATACCCACGAGTTCGACGAATACATCGACTGGTTCATCGACCGGGGAGCCAGCATGCGCCGCGCGATCGAGGCCTACCTCTCGGCCAAGTAGCCGTCAGCCGATCTGGTCGTTCGGCATCGCTGGCACCGAGTCAAGGGGGCTGTTTGGAACGGTCTAACGAGTCCTCTCCGCACATGTCCGACGACTGCGTATGAGGAAGCTCGACGAGTACAGAGACAGCGGTGTCCGTCAGTCGATGCCGAGCACCGCGCCGACAGCCGGCGGGCCGACGACGGCGAGGTGGAACCGGGGCCGGCTGAGACCGATGTAGGCGAGGGCACGGTCACGATCCTTCTCGAGCCGATCGAGGATGACGATCGTGGCGTCGGCTTCGAGCCCCTTGAACCGGTAGATCGTCTCGACGGCGATGGTGTCCGGCGTCCCGATGGGACCGAGGGAGAGACCTGCGCTTGTTTGTCCGACGAGGCGATCCTTGGTTTCGCGGCCCTGGGTGAGGATGACAACACGATCGGCAGGTATCGCACCTTCGTTCACGAGCCGATGGAGGATTCCACGAAGCGCCTTGTCGATTCCTTCCGGAGACTCGATGACATGGAACTCCGGATCGGGGCCATCGGCACCACTGGTCGGGAGTTCGTCGCCGTAGATGCGGGCGACGACTTCGGCGATCTGATTCGTGTTGCGGCAGTTGAGATCGAGGGTGTACTCGACGGCATTGAACGGCGGCTCCCAGTCCTCGCGATAGATCGCCTGCTGCTGGTCGGCGAAGACGAGGAACAAGCCCTCATCGGGATCGTCGATGGCTGCTTCGAGCGCCATGAACCACGAGTCGTCGAAGTCCTGGCCCTCGTCGATGATGATCGCATCGGTGCGGAAGTCGCCCACCGTGAACGCTTCGAGGAGGAGCTCGCCGAGAGGGTCGTCCCACCAATCGGGGTCGGGGTTCTCGGGGAATTCGAGCCCTGCGTCCGTGATCCATGTGTGGGCGAGATGGTGGAACGAACCGGCGGTAACGAGGTCATTGTCTGCGAACACGTCGGCGAAGGCATCGCCGAGGGGCCGGTTGAAGCAGGTGAGGACAACGCGGAATCCGTCGGCGGAGAGCCTGCGGGCTCGCTCTTCGGCGAGAACGGTCTTGCCGGTGCCCGCCCCTCCGTAGACGATCACCCGGCGGGCACGGCGCAGACCTGCGAGGGCATGGCGCTGCGTCTCGGTGAGGGCGAGTTGACGGGCGTGGACGTCGGCGACGTCATCGGCGAGTGTGTGGCGGATCGTCACGGTCGGGGCGAGTTGTCTCGTGATCGCTTCGACGAACTCGTCGGGGATCGTGCCGTGGAGCCCCCACCGGTTCACGAGGTCGTTGATCGCAACAACGGGCTTGTTGAGGTCGTTGCGGTCGAGGACGATCTCGTCGGGTGCTGCAGCGGTCAGGTCTCCACTCACTGTGATGTGGGGGAACCAGACGCCGTGGCCCGCCTCGAGCCAGGGCAGATCCGGGATCGTGTCTCGCAGGTATCCGACGAGGGCGTGTTTGGACGCCGTGGCCTGCTCGAACGGGTCGATCGGATGGGTGCCCTTCTTGTTCGAGGTGAACCACTTGCCGTCACGGATGTGGATCGAACCACCCTTCGCTTCGATCACGATGAGGCCGTGACGGGGATGGACGAGAACGAAATCGGCTTCGCCGTCACCCTGGCGCCCCTTCCTCAGAGACTGCCACGCCACCGAGTGGAAGACTCGCCACGGATCAGGAAGCTGTTCGAGGGCCCGGTACACCGGCTTCTCCGAGGGTGAGACATTGTTTGGAAGGCGATCGGGGTACATCAGGGCCATAGAGAGATGATGGCACGCGTAGCATGAGAACGGAATCGTGGTCCGGGCGAGGGAACGGCAGGGACGAGGAGCATGTCTCGAAAAGCAGCAATCTGGATCCTGGCGGTTGCCTGGGTCGCCGTGCTCGGTGGCGTTGTGTGGGTCGCTTCATCCGGTAGTTCGACCTCCGACGACCAGGGGTTCTGCACGGCGGACGCAAGGCTCGACGC
>JAOZMA010000316.1 GCA_029934555.1 Acidimicrobiia bacterium
CGTGGTGTCGTCACTATCGCTTTAACAAGCTCCAACGATCAGAGCGAATGCCAACAGAATCGCCAACCAAATGCTTCGTTTCATTCCCTTCCTCACCTTTCCTCGCTTAACCCACCAACGGCGGGACCACTTCGCCCCGGCTACAAGCGATCTTGTGATCTTGCAGACACGAGGCAATACTCCTATGACACGTCCAACTGTAGACGACGGATACTGGCTCGTACCTCGGAAATCGGAGCCTCCTCTTCTCCGCCCGAAACCGCCCAATTAGCCCAAATAGTTGGTGCCTTTATCGATGGTTTGGAACGTTCCAATGCTCCAACGCTATACTCCCGATCGGCCCGCTGTCAAACGTCAAACCGTCCCGGAGGTCCGGAGAGTGTTCCGAATCTGGTTCGAGCGAGAAATGCCGAACTACGTGTGGGACATCATCGATGGCCTAGCAGAGCCCCTCGGGCCGGGGACCGCCACGCCACACGACTTCCTTGAGAACGCCGGCCCTGCGGAAGCCATCATCGCTTCCTCACTCAATGCGTACGACGGTTCGGCCATGGATCGCACTCCCCGGCTACGCGTGATCGCCCGCACCGGCATCGGCCACGACACAATCGATCTGGACGCAGCAACCGAGCGTGGAATCGCGATCTGCAATACACCGGACGCACCCACGATCTCAACCGTTGAGCACACCGTTGCCCTCCTCCTTGCGGTCGCCAAGCGCATCCCCAGCTCTCAAGCCGCGCTACGCGAGGGCGGTCGTGACTTCTTCGCCACACACCAGGGCCTGGAACTCGCCGGTCGTCAAATCGGGTTGGTTGGGATGGGAAGAATCGGGAGCGGAGTTGCCCGAATCACGGCTGGATTCGGCATGGCCGTTGCCGTACACGACCCATTCGTGGACCCGGCATCCTTGAGCAAATCCGGAGTGAGGCCGCTTGACTCGCTCGAACAACTCCTGGCCGAGTCCGACGTTGTGTCACTGCACGCTCCACTCACGAGCGACACGATCCATTTGATCGATGCGGAACGGATCGGGCAGATGAAGCGGGGGTCCATCCTCATCAACACGGCCCGCGGCGGATTGGTCGATCACTTTGCGCTCCTCGAGGCGTTGGAGCGCCGTCACTTGTTCGGCGCGGGTCTCGACGTAACCGATCCCGAGCCGCTTCCGCAGAACCATCCGCTTCTGCATCGTCACGATGTCGTCGTGACACCGCACATCGCGGCCGCCACCGGTGCCGCCAAGGCACGCCTCTACGAGAGTGCCGTCACCCAGGCGCTTCAGGTCCTTCGCGGCGAGTTTCCACCACACCTGGTCAATCCGGAGGTCTGGCCGGCGCGCCGTCCAGACCCCGACACGAAGGAGATGGCGACGTGAAACAGTCCATCGGTATCGGCGTGGTCGGCTTCGGCTGGATGGGACAGGCGCACTCACGCTCCTATCAGCGAATCCCGATGCACTTCCCCGAGGCGGAGATCATGCCCCGACTCGTCATTGTTGCGGACAACGTCCCGGAGCGTGTCGAGCTGGCCACACAGAATTTCGGGTTCGAAGCGGCCACGGCCGACTGGAGAGAGGTCGTCGATCACCCCGAGGTGGACGTCGTCACGATCGGTGCACCCAACAAGCTGCACCGGGAGATCGCCATCGCCGCCGCGGCCGCGGGGAAGGCCATCTTCTGCGAGAAGCCGGTGGGCGAGGCACCGGACGTCACCGCCGAGATCGAGCACGCGGCGCGCGAAGCCGGTGTGATCACCGGGGTCGGCTTCAACTACCGATGGGCTCCTCTCGTCCAACATCTCAAGCTGTTGGTCGACGAGGGCCGTCTTGGGGAACTCACGCACTACCGGGGGAGATTCTTCTCCATGTACGGACGCGATCGGCTTGGCACGCTGAGCTGGCGGTACCTCATGGAGGAAGCCGGCTACGGGGTCCTCACGGACATCATGTCACACACCGTTGACATGGCTCACTACCTCGTGGGTCCGATCCGACGGGTCGTGGCGACCAAAGAAACGATGGTCAAACAACGCCCGCTACCGCAGCCCGGAACAGGGACGCACTACGACCGCGGATCGCCCGGCGATCCCACCGGCAGCGTGACGAACGAAGACTACGTGGGTGCGCTCGTCGAGTTCGAGAACGGCGTCCGGGGCACGCTGGAGGCTGACCGATCGATCTTCGGGCCGCAGAGCCAGATGGGCTTCGAGGTCAACGGTTCTCGTGGCGCCGCGGCATGGAACTTCGAGACGATGAACGAACTTCAACTCTATCTCCCGGAGGAGACACCAGCCGACGGTTTCATACGTGTCCTTGCCGGCGACGCTTTCCCCCACCACGGCAGCTTCGTCCCGGGAGGAGGGAACCCGATCGGGTACGAAGACCTCAAGGTCATCGAGGACCTCGAGTTCTTGACGGCGGTCGTGGCCGGACGGGAAGCGCCTGTCACCTTCGCCGATGCGCTGGCCGCCGCCGAGGTCGAAGCTGCGATGGCCCGTTCGTGGGAATCGGGTACCTGGGAAGAGGTCACGAGTCTGAGAATCAACTGAGGAGAACCGGGATGGACATGTTCGTCGGAGGCCGCTGGCAAGGATCGAGCGAATGGGTCGACGTCGTTGCTCCCTACTCTCGCGACATCATCGACCGCGTCCCGCTGGCAACCACCAACCAGGTCGAAGAAGCCCTCGCCACGGCGCACCGGGGAGCAGCCGTCATGCGCTCCCTCGGCGGTGCGGAGCGTGCGGACATCCTCCGCCGAGCGGCAGATCTGCTCGATGCGGACGTCGACCGTATCGCCCGTACGATCTCCCTGGAAGTCGGCAAGCCCATCGCGGAGGCAC
>JAOZMA010000317.1 GCA_029934555.1 Acidimicrobiia bacterium
AAGTACCGCCCGTACATCATGAGGTTGTCGTAGACGGTGAGTTCCTGGTCGAGGTTGTCTTCTTGTGGCACTACGCCGAGTCGGGACCTGAGCTGAGGACCCTGTTGCTCGGGGTCAAGGCCGAGAACGGAGAGCGTCCCATCTGTGATCGGGCTGACCGCACTGATCATCCGCATCGTCGAGGTCTTCCCCGCACCGTTCGGACCGAGGAATCCGAAGGACTCACCCTGTTCGACCGAGAAGTCGATGTCGTCAACAGCAGTGAACTCCCCGAACCGTTTGGTGAGTCCTCTCGCGTTGATCAGTGGGGCCATAGATGGTGAGGCTAGGACAGTCGACGCGAAGAAGTAGATCAGTAGAGCAGTAGATCAGGCCCCGCCATTTGACGATCGCTGAGGCTCTCGTGGAACACCAGCACGACTGCTGCTCTACTGCTCTACTGATCTACTGACCTATGCTCGTCTTGAGGAGGTGCTCGGTCACGAACATGCCGACACGCTCATGACGTATCTGCCGCCCGAACGGGGGGCCCAGGTGGCGACCCGGTCGGATGTCGCCGTCCTGGAGCAGCGATTCGACCGTCTCGAGGAACTGCTCGGCCTGCGATTCGATGCCATCGATGGACGGTTCCAACTCGTAGACCAACACTTCGAGCAGGTGGACCAGCGCTTTGAGCAGGTGGACCAACGTTTCGAGCAGGTGGACCAACGTTTCGAGCAGGTAGATCAGCGTTTCGAGCAGCTCGACGGTCGGCTCCACCGCACGGATCGACGGTTCGAGACCATGGATGACCGGATGTACGGGCTCCAGGATGTCATTCGTGATCAATTGCGCACCTACACGGTGACGATGATCGGCGGCATGACGGCGCTGACTGCCATCTTCGCAGCGTTGCTCGCGTTCATCGCCTGAGAAGAGAGCTGCGAGCTACGAGCAGGACTCGATACCGAGTACCGGATACCGACTACCGACGACACCGGCGGAGCCGGTCATCAACAGGCTGCGCGGACCGTTGGATAGGGGTTGATGTAAACACCGGAGCTCGGTCCCATACCGAGGTGGAGGTGTGGGACGGAGGCGTTCCCGGTTGATCCGACGTAGCCGATGACTTGTCCCTTGCCGACGCGCTGGCCGTTGACCAGGCCTGCCGGGTATCCGTTCAGGTGGGCGTAGTAGTAGAAGTAGCCGTTGTCGGCGTAGACGTAGACCTGGCGACCGCCGGCGTAGTGCCAGTTCAGCCGGACCCTTCCCGAGTCCATGGCGACGAGCGGGGTGCCGGTGGATGCCATCATGTCGACGCCCTTGTGCGTCCGACCTCCCGAGCGTGGGGCGCCCCACGTGTTGGTGAACCATGTGTTGCCGGCAACGGGACAGACGACGCCGGGAGTACTCGAGGCGGGCGCACCTGCGGCCGCAGAGCTGGTAGCCGCGGCCGACGAGTTATTCGCAGCTGCTTGGCGTGCTGCTTCTTCCCTCTTACGACGAGCTTCCTCTTCGGCCTGACGCTTCAGTTCGGCCTGGTATCTGTCGTACGCATCCTTGTACTTGTCCTGTGCTTCGGCGTAGATAGCGTCTGCCTTGGTGCGCTCGTTGGCGAGTCTCTCGACGAGCACCTTCTGATTCTCTTGCAGGATCTCGACCTCGGCCCGTTTCTCGGCAACCTCTGCCTTCAACCGGTCGTTCTCCCTGTTGACTGCTGTGAGAAGGTCGAGGGACGCGAGATCGCGTTCGGTAGCCTCACCGATGAGGGTCTGACTGGTCAGGAGATCCTGGATCGATCCGGCGGTGAATGCGGCGGTGACCAGGCCGGTCCCGGAGTTCGTGTACGCCTCTACGACGAGTTCCTGAGCGCTCGCTTTCAGTTCAGCGACCTGCTCGTCGAACTCGACGATCTTCCGATCGAGCACCGTGATCGTGTAGGTCAGGGCATGGACTTCGTCGTCGATCGCCTCGAGTTCAGAGAGCGCCTGGCCGACGGCTTCGTTGGCCGCAAGGAGTTGGCGATAGGCCTGCTCCTGGGCGGCTTCAGCATTCTCGACCGCGCCCTTGGTCTGTGCACCCGCGGGGATCGGGGCGACGGCAAGGAGTGCAAGAAGGAGCACGAGGATTACCGGGGCGAATGATTTCGATGGGGACATGCGGTACTCCAGGCTAGACCTGGAAGGCAGGTATTCGCCAGACGGGACCCCTCGAGACGGTGCGTTTTCGCGACGTTCCCTGCACCCATGGCAGACCACGATCAGGGCGCAGGTGGCACACCGGGAGTAATCTTCAAATCATGCCGCATCGAGAGACCCATGTCGTCGGATAGGGTTTCGTTCGCACCCCGACGGACGACGGTTGGGCGTACGACCGCCGGGTTGATGGCGATGTCCTATCCGATCGTGATGGTCGTGCTGGCCCTCGCCGTCGGACCCCGGGAGGCTGGCGATCTCCAGGACATTGCATCGAGTTTCATCGCCGCCCTGATGCTCGTGATCGCCCTTCCAACGACGTGGTTCCTTTCGTTCGACTTCATCGAAGTGTCGCGAACGACTGTCGTGATCTTCGGTGCCGTGACGAGCCTGCCCCTCTGGTACGTGCTCGGTACGGCGCTCGCCGTCCGCTCGGAGACCTGGGGGAGTTGGCTCCGCCGATACGCCACAGTCGCCCTGGCATGGACCCTGGCGAACCTGGCGTTGCTAGCGATAGTGGCGTTGTTGACAGGCTGACGCCAGCCAACAGCTCACAGCCAACAGCTCACAGCCAGACCAAATGGGCGGTAGCGTCCGCTGTCCGCTGTCCGCTGTCCGCTGTCCGCTGTCCGCTGTCCGCTGTCCG
>JAOZMA010000048.1:0-9782 GCA_029934555.1 Acidimicrobiia bacterium
CACAAGAAACCTTCGTAGTTCCTCATCATCAGCTGGGATTCGACCTGTTTCATCGTCTCGAGCGCAACGCCCGCCACGATGATGATCGATACGCCGGAGAGGCCCACGGGGACGTTCCAGATCCATCCGAGGACGGACGGCAAGATCGTCACGAGCGCCAGGTACAGAGCACCGGGCAACGTGATGCGACTGAGAACGTACGCCAGATACTGCTCGGTCGCCCGTCCCGGACGGATACCCGGGATGAATCCACCTTGACGCTGGATCATGTCGGCCTGGCGTGCCGGATCGAATTGGATCGCTGTGTAGAAGTAGGTGAAGAACACCACCAGGAGCGCCAGCACGAAGATGTACCACAGGCTCGGTGAGAATCCTCCGCCGCTCGAGGACAGCAGGTTGGTGTCGATCCAGTTCCGAACCGTCGCACCCCATCCGTCCGGTGGGAGGACCGAGGCGATGAGAGCGGGGAAGTACATGATCGACGTGGCGAAGATCACGGGGATGACGCCCGCCATGTTCACCTTCAATGGGATGTAGGTGGACTGACCGCCCATGACCTTGCGGCCGCGGACACGCTTCGAGAACTGCACCGGGATCCGGCGCTGCCCCTGCTCGATGAAGATGATCCCGATTGTCAGTCCGACCATCACAGCCAGGATGATGATGAACTGATACGTCTGCGAGTTGGCGTTGAGAATCGCCAGTTGCGATGGGATCTGGGAGATGATCGAGATGAAGATCAGCAGCGACATACCGTTGCCGATTCCACGCTGAGTGATCAACTCACCGAACCACATGAGCAACGCCGTACCGGCGGTCATCGTGATAACGATGATGATGACGTTCCGCGGCGTGTAGTCGGGTATCAGGTCGATGCCTCCGGTCAGCTGACCGGAGTGGAACAGGAAGGAGAAACCGGTCGCTTGGAGAAGTGCCAGGATGACCGTGAGGTACCTCGTCCACTGAGTGATGACCTTCCGCCCGGTCTCGCCTTCCTCCTGGAGAGCCTGAAGCTTCGGAATCACGACGGCGAGCAGTTGCAGGATGATCGAGGCCGTGATGTACGGCATGATCCCGAGAGCGAAGACCGACATGCGGGTCAGGGCGCCACCGGAGAACAGATTCATCAACCCCACGAAACCGGAGGTCGTTGCGGCGTCGGTGAACTCCTTGATCGCGTCCAGGTCCACACCGGGAACGGGGACGGTTGTCCCGAACCGATACAGAACGAAGATGAACAGCGTGAAGAGAATCTTGTTCCGTAGATCCTGGATCCGGAACGCGTTCCTAAAAGCAGTCAGCATGGGGGTGTTAGGTCCTTCAGTGGTAGAGACACGATAGTGGTGTTCGGGTTCTGCGCTCGAAGCTGGCAGCTGGTAGCTGGCAGCTCACGGCTCAGTCCTCAACAACCTCTACCGAGCCTCCCGCGGCCTTGATCTTCTCGACGGCGCCGAGACTGAACGCATGGGCCTTGATGGTGAGCGCACGGTCGATCTCGCCCTCACCGAGGACCTTGACCTTGCCGCGATGCTTGACATGCCCACCGGCCCGCAGATCATCCACTGTCACGGTGGCCCCGGGCTCGAACTCATTGAACCGCTCGACGTTGATAACCGTGTACTCGACGCGGTTCGGATTCCGGAAACCACGCAGCTTGGGCATGCGGCGCTGGAGCGGCATCTGGCCACCCTCGAAACCGCGACGCACCTTGCTGCGTGCCTTGAGGCCCTTCGTGCCGCGTCCGGCGGTCTTGCCGCGTCGTCCGCCTTCACCGCGACCGACGCGGATCTTGCGCTTCTTCGACCCTTCAGGGGGTCGGAGGTGATGAAGCTTCATCCGATTTCCTCCACTTCGAGGAGGTGCTTGGCACGGAACACCATGCCGCGCACGTCCGGCCTGTCGGGCCGCTCGACCGATTGATTGATCTTCCGCAGCCCGAGACTCTCAACGGTCGCGCGCGTCTTCGGCTTCTCGCCGATCGTGCTCCGAACCAAAGTGATCTTCAAACTCTCCGCCATCAGCCACCCGCCTGGATCTTGGCCAGTTCGGCCGAGCGGTAGGCAGCGAGCAGCGCCGGTGGGAACAGCTCTTCTGGGCGTTTGCCGCGAGCCTTGGCGACCACATCGGGCCGCTGCTGGGACAACAGGGCGTTCACCGTCGCCTTCGCCACGTTGACATGCGTCGGAGAGCCGAGCGACTTCGAGAGCACGTCTTTGACGCCTGCCGCTTCAAGGATCTGACGGACAGCGCCACCTGCGATAACGCCGGTACCCGGCGCAGCGGGTTTGAGGAGAACGCGTGAAGCGCTCTGCTCGCCGATCACGTCATGGATGATCGTCTGGCCGGCCATCGGCACGTCGAACATGTTCTTCCGTGCGATCTCCATGCCCTTCTGGATGGCCATGGGGACTTCTTTGGCTTTGCCGTATCCGATCCCGACCTTGCCTTTGCCGTTCCCGACGGTCACGAGGGCCGTGAACGAGAATCGACGGCCACCTTTGACGACCTTGGCAACACGGTTGATCGCGATGACCCGCTCGTCGAACTCCGGTTCGCGTCGTTCCCGACGGTCTCTGCGATCCCGACGGTCTCTGCGATCTTTCCGGTTGGGATTGTCTCGGTTGGTGTTATCTCGATTCGTCATAGCGCTCCTAGAACTCAAGCCCGGACTTGCGGGCTCCCTCGGCCAGCGCCTTGACGCGCCCGTGGAAGGCGAACCCACCCCGGTCGAAGACGACCGCGTCGACGCCAGCATCCTTGGCGCGGGCACCAACGAGCTTTCCGACTTCGGTTGCCGTGTCGACGTTCAGGGTCTTCTTCCCGAGCTTGCCCTCGCGAGACGAGGCCGAAGCCATGGTGACACCCTGATCGTCGTCGATGATCTGTGCATAGATGTACCGGTTGCTGCGGAACACCGCGAGACGGGGGCGAGTGCCGGTGCCATGCACCTTCTTGCGCACCCGAAAGTGGCGACGTCGCCGCGCTTGTGTGCGTGAACCTCTCATCCGGCTACTCCTGCCTTCCCGGCCTTGCGGCGTACGTACTCGTCGACGTAGCGAATGCCCTTGCCTTTGTACGGCTCCGGCGGACGCACGGAGCGGATATTCGCCGCAACCTGTCCAACAAGTTGTTTGTCGATCCCGCTGACGATGAACTTCGTCGGTTCGGGAACTTCGAATGTGATGCCGTCGGGCGCCTCGATCGTCACGGGATGTGAGAACCCGACTTGAAGCTCGAGGTTCGTGCCCTTCAAGGCACCGCGGTAGCCAACGCCGACCGCCTGAAGCTCCTTCGAATACCCGTCCATGACTCCGACCACCATGTTGGCGATCAGCGCACGACTCAACCCGTGCAGAGCGCGGGACTCGCGTTCGTCATCAACTCTGGCAACGGTGACGACACCGTCTTCGACCGAGACACTGATCCGCGGATCGAGCGTCTGGGTGAGCGTGCCCTTTGGACCCTTCACAACGACGGTATCCCCGTCGACCGACACCTCGATGTCGGAAGAGAGGTCTATGGGCGCGTTTCCGATGCGGCTCATATCACCACACCTCGCACAGGACTTCGCCACCGACGTTGCGCTTCCGAGCCTCCCGGTCGGTCATGACACCGTCCGAGGTTGACACGATCGAGATGCCGATTCCGCCCCGGACTCGGGGCACGTCGGACGAACTCGAGTAGACGCGGAGACCGGGCTTGGAAATCCGCTTGATGCCGGTGAGGATCGGCTGACGCTCTTTGCTATAGCGGAGCCTCACTGTGAGTTCTTTGCCGACGCGGGCGTCCTCGACCTTGTATCCGTCGATGAATCCCTCTTCAGAGAGGATGCGGGCGACCTGTTCTTTCAACTTCGACGACGGCATCGTCGTCTCCGGATGCAGCGCCGTGTTGGCGTTGCGGATCCGGGTGAGCATGTCGGCTATGGGATCTGACTGCATGGTTACCACGAAGCCTTTCTCACGCCGGGAAGCTCACCGTTGTGGGCAAGTTCGCGAAGTGATGAACGCGACATCCCGAATTTCCGGAAGTACCCGCGGGGACGCCCTGTGACGCCGCAGCGATTGCGGTATCGGGTTGCGCTCGCATCACGAGGCATCTTGGCGATCTTGCGATACGCCTCGCGTTTGTCCTCATATGAGGCATTCGGGTCCTTGGTGATCACGACGAGTTCCGCACGCCGATCGGCGTATCGCTCGATGATCACTTTCCTCTGATTGTTCTTGGCGACCTTCGATGTCTTCGCCATCACACACCTGCCTGTTGACGGCGGAACGGGAACCCGAATGCATCGAGTAACGCCCTGCCTTGCTCGTCGTTTGCTGCCGTGGTCACGAACGCGATGTCCATGCCGCGGACAGTTGAAACCTTGTCGTAGTCGATCTCGGGGAAGATCAGCTGCTCCGTCACGCCGAAGTTGTAGTTGCCGCGACCGTCGAAACCGTTCGGATTCAGGCCACGGAAGTCCCTGATGCGCGGAATCGCTGTGGCGATGAGGCGGTCGAGGAACTCCCACATCCGGGCACCGCGCAGCGTCACCGACGCTCCAACCGGAACGCCTTCACGGAGCTTGAAGTTCGAGATCGACTTGCGTGCCAGCATCACCTTGGGCTGCTGCCCGGTGATGACCCGTAGGTCCTCGACTGCAGCGTCCATGAGCTTCGCGTCCTGGGCGGCGTCGCCGACGCCCATGTTCACCACGATCTTCAGCAGACGTGGGACCTGCATCGCGTTCTCGAGACCGAGGTCTTCTTTGAGCTGCGATGCGATCTCGTCGTCGTACTTCTCTTTGAGTCGGGGAGCCATCAGAGCTCACCTCCACACTTCCGGCAGGCGCGGTACTTGCGGCCTTCGTCGTCGAACTTCGCGCCGATGCGGGTCGGCCCGCAGTCGGTGCAGACGATCATGACATTGGATGCATCGATAGGCATGTCCTTGTCGATGATGCCGCCCTGCATGGTCTGGCCGGTCGCTCGCTGAGAGCGTTTCGCTGTGGCGACGCCTTCGACGATGATCCTGTTACGCGAGGGGAAGACCTTGGCGATCTTGCTCTCGGTGCCGGCGTCCTTGCCGGTGATGACCATCACGGTGTCACCCTTCTTCAACTTCATCACAGCACCTCCGGTGCCAGCGATACGATCCGCATGAACTTCTTGTCGCGCAGCTCACGCCCGACCGGTCCGAAGATCCGGGTGCCGCGGGGCTGCTGTTGGTCGTTGATGATCACGCAGGCGTTGTCATCGAAGCGGATGTAGGTCCCGTCGGCTCGACGGTTCTCCTTCTTGGTCCGCACGACCACGGCCTTGACGACCTCACCCTTCTTGACGCTTCCGCCGGGTGTTGCGTCTTTGACCGTACACACGACGGTATCGCCGAGGCTGCCATAGCGCCTGCCCGATCCACCGAGCACGCGAATGACCAGAACCTCTTTGGCGCCGGTGTTATCGGCAACTCTGAGCCTGGACTCCTGTTGGATCATCGTGCACGCTCCACGACCTCGTCGACGCGCCAGTGCTTCGACTTCGAGATCGGGCGGGTCTCAACGATCCGCACCGTATCCCCGACGTGGGCGTCATTCGTTTCATCGTGGGCGTGGAATCGCTTCCGCACCGGCACGGTCTTGCCGTACTTCGGGTGGCGCTTGGAATCCCGGACCTCGACGGTGACCGTCTTGTCCCTGGCGTCCGAAATGACGACCCCGACGCGTATCTTGCGGCGTCCCCGTTCCATCTACGCCTCCTCCTGCTGTGTTTCCCATGCGGCGATCTCTTGCTGTCGCATCAGGGTCTTGATGCGAGCGACGTTGCGCCGCACGTCTGTGATTCGTGCTGTGTTGTCGAGCTGATTGGTGACGACTTGGAACCGCAGATTGAACAGCTCCTCTTTGCCGGCATCGAGCTGCTCCTGCAGCTCTGTGTAGCTCAGCTTCCGCAGGTCGACGGTCTTCATACGTCCTCCCGCCTGACGAACTTGGTCTTGATCGGCAGCTTGTGAGCGGCCAGGCGCATGGCTTCACGCGCCAACTCCTCGTCGACGCCTGCCATCTCGAACATCACGCGTCCGGGCTTGACGACCGCTACCCAGTACTCCGGATTGCCCTTGCCTGAACCCATGCGGGTCTCAGCGGGCTTCTCGGTGATCGGCTTGTCCGGGAAGATCGTGATCCAGACCTTTCCGCCACGCTTGATCTTTCGTGTCATGGCGATACGAGCCGCTTCGATCTGACGGGCGGTGACCCAGCCGCGCTCTTGTGCCTGGAGGCCGTACTCACCGAACGAGACCTTCGCCCCGCCCTTCGTCTTGCCCTTCATACGACCCGTCTGCACCTTCCGGTACTTGGTGCGCTTCGGCATCAACATGCTCACGCACCCCCTTCGGTGTCATCGTCGTTCTCGGCTGCAACCTCGTCTGCAACCTCGTCGAGCACCTCGGCGACCACCTCAGCTTCGAGAGCCTCCTCGACCGCCTCGTCCGCTACGACGTCAGCCTCGATGGCTTCCGCGACGGCTTCGATGGCGGCTTCGTCGGCTTCTTCGGCGGCCTCATCAGCGACCTCGGCGATAGCTTCGGCAGCCGCAGCTTCAACGAGCGCTTCCTCAGCTACATCTGTAGCGATCACGGCTTCGACCGCGGCGTCTTCGGACCCGGTTCCCTCGGCGATGGCCTCGGCAACGAGTGCCTCTTCCACGGCGACCTCGGCGACTAGCTCAGCGACCTCTGCTTCGGCGTCGGCTTCATCAGCGACTGCGTCGGCAACGATCGCTGCATCGACCGCGTCTACTGCCGTCACCTCGGCATCTACAGCCTCGACGACCGCTTCAACTGCGACTTCTTCGGCAACAATCGCGGTGACGTCTGCAACGACGGCCGCGTCCTTGACGCTGTCTTCTGTGGCCTTCTTGGCTTCTTCGAACTCAGCAGCGGCATCGCTCGTCGTTGGCTTGCGTCTGCCGCCTCCGGCTTCGATAAGACGCTTGCCACCCTTCTTACCGCCTCCGGGTTCGACGGGGCGCTTGCCACCGCCTGCCTCGATGAGACGCTTTCCACCGGACTCACCGGCAGCCGCTTCGGCGCGTGACCGTGCGGAACGACGACGTCGTTGCGCAGGTCCGCCGGCAGCGAGACGTGCCTCTGCAGCGATCTTCTCATTGCGGGCGGTGACCGACGTGAGCAAGTCCCCGCGATACACCCAGACTTTGATGCCGACGGCACCAACAGATGTCCGGGCCGTTGCGGTTCCGTAGTCGATGTCTGCCCGGAGCGTGTGCAACGGCACGCGCCCTTCGAGATACCACTCGCGACGCCCCATGTCGGCTCCACCGAGACGACCCTGGGCCTGAACGCGAACACCTTCTGCGCCCGCCTTCATGGCGGTGGTCACCGTGCGCTTCATGGCACGCCTGAACGCGACGCGACCTTCGAGTTGGTCGGCGACGCTGCGTGCAAGAAGCTGAGCATCGAGCTCCGGGTTCGCTACTTCGATGACGTTGAACTTGACGTTGCGGTTCGTCAGCTCCTCGAGACCGCTGCGGAGCCGTTCGGCCTCCGAGCCGCCACGACCGATGACCACGCCGGGACGCCCGGTGTGGATGTCGATCTGGACCTTCTTGTCACCGATCCGCTCGATGTCGATCCGTGAGACCGCACCGCGCGTCAGTTCGTCGCGCAGGTACGTCCGGATCTTGTGGTCTTCGTTGACCTGAGCGGCGTAGTCCTTCTCGCTGTACCAACGGGATTTCCAGTCGGTGACGATTCCGAGCCGCAGGCCGTAGGGATGGATCTTCTGGCCCATTAGGCGTCCTCCTCCGTGTCTGCGACGATGATCGTGATATGGCTCGTGCGCTTTCGGATCCGCGTCGCGCGGCCCCTGGCACGCGGACGCCATCGCTTGAGGGTCGGGCCCTCATCGGCGTACGCCTCGGCGACAACGAGCTCTTCCGAGTCCGCTGCAAGATTGTGCTCCGCGTTGGCGATGGCCGAGTCGAGGCACTTGAGGATCGGGTCGGCGGCGCGACGCTGGGTGTGCTTCAGCACGACGCGCGCTTCGTCGACGGGGAGACCCCGTACGAGATCCAGCACCCGCCGCACCTTGTACGGCGACTGCCGTACGTGCCTGGCTTTCGCTTGGACCTTCATCGTTTCCTCGCTGCTTTCTCGCTCATCTGGTGTCCCCGGAACGTCCGGGTTGGAGCGAACTCGCCGAGCTTGTGCCCGACCATCGATTCGCTGATATACACCGGCACGTGCTTGCGGCCGTCATGCACTGCGATGGTGAGGCTCACCATCTCGGGCGTGATCGTCGACCGCCGGCTCCATGTCCGGATCACTCGCTTGTCGCTGCTGGCGTTCGCTGCTTCGACTTTCACTAGGAGGTGCTCGTCGACGAACGGCCCCTTCTTCAGGCTCCTCGCCATGGTCTACCTCCGACCCTTCTTGCTACGCCTGCGCACGATGTACTTGTCGCTGGCTTTCTTCTTCTTGCGTGTGCGTCCTTCGGGCTTGCCCCAAGGGCTAACCGGGTGACGTCCACCCGAACTGCGGCCCTCACCACCACCGAGGGGGTGATCGACCGGGTTCATGACGACACCACGAGACTGGGGGCGCTTGCCCTTCCAGCGGCTGCGGCCCGCCTTGCCGATCTTGACCAGTTCTGCGTCGGGGTTACCGACCTGGCCGACGGTCGCCCTGCAGTCGAGCAAGATCTGGCGCATCTCACCGGATGGCAATCGCACGAGCGCGTACTTGCCTTCCTTGGACATGAGCTGGATCGCCGTACCTGCGGAACGGCCCATCTTGGCTCCACCACCAGGGCGGAGCTCAACGGCGTGCACGATCGTACCGGTGGGGATGTTGCGAAGTGGCAACGCGTTCCCCGGGCGGATCTCCGCCGACGAACCGGAATCGAGCATGTCTCCGACTTCGATCTTCAGAGGAGCGAGAATGTATCGCTTCTCTCCGTCGACGTAGTGGAGCAACGCGATACGCGCATTGCGGTTCGGGTCGTACTCGATCGCTGCGACCTTGGCGGGAACACCGTCCTTGGTGCGGCGGAAATCGATGACCCGGTAGCGCCGTTTGTGGCCGCCACCGCGGTGACGCGATGTGATGCGTCCATAGGAGTTCCGGCCGGAAGACCGCTTCTGCTTCGCCAGGAGGCTCTTCTCCGGCTTCGACTTCGTAATGGTCTCGAAGTCGGAGACGGTTTGGAACCGGCGGCCCGGCGAGGTTGGCTTGAGTTTCTTTACACCCATGTCGCTATACCTCGAAGATGTCGATCTTGTCGCCGTCGGCGAGCTTCACGAAGGCACGCTTGGTGTCCTTGCGCTTACCGAGCATGTAGCCGGTTCGCTTGAGCTTGCCCTTGCGGTTGATCGTGTTCACGGACACGACCGTCACGTCGAAGATCGACGCGATGGCCTGTTTGATTTCGGTCTTGTTCGCCCGTCGGTCGACGACGAACGTGTAGGTGTTCGTGTCTTCGATTGTGTCGTATGACTTCTCAGAAACGATCGGTTCGAAGATGATGTCCCGTGGATTCTTCACGCGCCCACCTCCTTAGAGTCGCCGGCTTCGAGCTGCGAGCTACCAGCTTCGGACTCCGAGCCTTCCCCTTCGGGCTGTCCGCTGTCCGCTGTCAGCTGTTGGCTTGCAGCTTGCTGCTCAGCATGCTCCTCCGTACCGCGCGGAACGCTCTGTCCCAGCTCCAACGTCCCCTTCGACATGATGACCGTCTCGGCCCAGAGCACGTCGTAGGTGTTGGCTTGCCCCAGGTTCGATGCGAT
>JAOZMA010000048.1:9882-11175 GCA_029934555.1 Acidimicrobiia bacterium
TGACGAGCACGACCGAGACCCTTCTGACGCCATGGTTTCCGACCACCACCACGCACCTCGGCGCGAGTCTTGGTGGAATGAGTACCGGCACGGGCCGCGGCGAGCTGAGCGGTGATGACCTGGTGCATCACGGCTTCGTTCGGCTCGATGCCGAAGATGTCCGGATTGAGGTCGACCTCACCCGAACGGGCGCCGTCTGCCGTATAGAGCTCTGCGGTTGGTTGATCACCCACGCGTCTTCACCGCCTCTCGCACGACCACAACAGCACCCTTGGCACCGGGGACGGCGCCTTTGAGGAGCAGCACGTTGCGATCGGCATCGATCTGGACGACGTCGAGATTCATCACTGTCGTCTGGTCACCACCCATGCGTCCCGGCATGCGCTTGCCCTTGAACACGCGGGCTGGCGTAGCGCAGGCGCCGATGGCGCCGGGAGCCCGGTGGACCTTGTGGACACCATGGCTGGCTCCTTGGCCCTTCATGCCGTGGCGCTTCATCACGCCGGCGAAGCCTTTGCCCTTCGAGATCCCGGTTGCGTCTGCACGCTGACCCGCCTCGAGAACGTCTCCGATCGTGATCTCCTGACCGAGTTCGTACTCGTCGGGATCATCGACCCGGACTTCGACGATGTAGCGGTGCGGTGCAACGCCGGCCTTGGCAAAGTGCCCGACCTGTGCGCGATTCGACCGGTTCGTCGTCATCTCTTTGTATGCGATCTGGATAGCGGCGTAGCCGTCCGTCTCCGGTCGCTTGATCTGTGTCACGTGAACAGGACCGGCCTTGATGACGGTCACCGGGATCGCCCGGTTCTCGTCGTCGAAGACCTGGGTCATGCCCAGCTTCTCACCGATGATCGTGTTCACGTCTTGATCTCCACTTCAACGCCGGCCGGGAGGTCGAGACGCATGAGAGCGTCGACCGTCTTGGGGGTCGGCTCGAGGATGTCGATCAACCGTTTGTGGATGCGCATCTCGAAGTGCTCGCGGCTCGTCTTGTCGACGTGCGGTCCGCGAATGACGCAATACCTGTGGATACGGGTCGGTAGCGGTACCGGACCTTTGATCTTTGCTTGTGTACGGATCACGGTCTCCGCGATCTTGCGGGCCGACTCATCGACGACCGAGTGGTCGTACGCCTTGAGTCGGATTCTGATCCGATGCTCGTCTGCCATGTTCTGAACTCTCCTCAGCTAGCGGTCCCGAGTCCCGAAGGTCTCGGTACTTGGCTCGTACTTCTGTCGTACTCCGTAGTCCGTAGTCCGTAGTCCGTACGGAGTACGGACTACGTGATAC
>JAOZMA010000318.1 GCA_029934555.1 Acidimicrobiia bacterium
CCCAATCAGTAGGTATGTTAGCTGATTTGGGAGCGACTTATCTTGTGGTCAAACTTGCCGACCCTGGCCCACTCTGACCAACGACCGCCGCCGGCGGAGCCGATCTCACATACTCCGGCGGTAGCGGCCGCCCACGTCGTACAGGGCGTTCGAGAGTTGACCGATCGTGCAGTGCTTGGCCGCCTCCATGAGCGCCTCGAACGTGTTGCCACCATCGATGGCCGTCCGCTGGAGTTGGTCGAGGGCCACGGCTGCCGTATCTGCGTTGAGCTCCTTCACAGCGAGAGCATCATCGATCTGCCGGTGCTTGTCCTCATCGGTTGAGCGGATGATCGTGTCGGGGACGACGAACGGTGAGCCCTCTTCTGACAGGAAGGTGTTGACTCCGACGATCGGGAGCTCTCCCGTCGACTTCATTCGCTCGTATCGCAGGGACTCCTCCTGGATCTTCGATCGCTGGTACATCAGCTCCATCGCCCCGAGTACGCCGCCCCGATCCGTGAGGCGATCGAACTCGACGAGGACGGCTTCTTCGACGAGGTCGGTGAGTTCCTCGATGATGAACGATCCCTGCATCGGGTTCTCGTTCATCGTCAGACCGAGTTCGCGGTTGATGATCAGTTGGATCGCCAGCGCACGGCGAACGGACTCCTCCGTCGGTGTGGTGATCGCTTCGTCGTATGCGTTCGTGTGCAGCGAATTGCAGTTGTCGTAGATCGCATACAGCGCCTGAAGCGTTGTGCGGATGTCGTTGAATCCGATCTCCTGCGCGTGCAGGGACCGGCCCGACGTCTGGATGTGGTACTTCAGTTTCTGAGACCGTTCGGATGCGCCGTAGCTGTCACGCATCGCCTTCGCCCAGATCTTCCGGGCGACTCGCCCGATCACTGCGTACTCGGCGTCGACTCCGTTGGAGAAGAAGAACGAGAGGTTCGGGGCGAACGTGTCGATCGGCATCCCGCGGGACAGGAAGTACTCGACGAAGGTGAACCCGTTCGCAAGCGTGAATGCCAGCTGCGTGATCGGGTTCGCGCCCGCTTCGGCCATGTGGTAGCCGGAGATCGATACCGAGTAGAAGTTCCCGACCGAGCGGTCGATGAAAAGCTCCTGTATGTCGCCCTGCATGCGGAGCGCGAACTCCGTGGAGAAGATGCAGGTGTTCTGGGCCTGGTCCTCCTTGAGGATGTCGGCCTGGATGGTTCCCCGCACGCGGGACAGGACATCGGTTTTGATCTCTTCGTATGCGTCGGTCGGAAGCACCCGGTCGCCGGTGATCCCGAGAAGCATCAATCCGAGGCCGTCGTTTCCCGGGGGAAGCTCGCCGTGGTAGCGGGGTCGCCGGAATCCCCGGCCCTCGAATCTCTCGACGAGCGCCGCCTCGAGTTCTTCCTGCATGTCGTGTTCGACGATGTAGCGCTCACACTGTTGGTCGATCGCCGCGTTCAGGAAGAAGGCGAGCATCATGGGCGCGGGGCCGTTGATCGTCATCGACACGGACGTGGCGGCGTCGAGGAGGTCGAATCCCGAGTAGAGCTTCTTGGCGTCGTCGAGCGTGGCGACCGAGACCCCGGAGTTGCCGATCTTCCCGTAGATGTCCGGCCGGGTGTCGGGGTCGTCGCCGTAGAGGGTCACCGAGTCGAACGCGGTCGAGAGCCGGATCGCCGGCATCCCCCGCGACACGTAGTGGAAACGGCGGTTGGTCTGCTCGGGCCCACCCTCCCCCGCGAACATCCGCGTCGGATCCTCGGCGGCTCGCTTGAACGGGAACACACCGGCTGTGAAAGGGAACCGACCCGGCAGGTTCTCTTGGAGTCCCCATCGCACTCGATCACCCCAGCCGGTTAACCGGGGGAAGATGACCTTCGGGATGCGTGTGCCGGACAGCGTCGTCAACGACGTCTCGACCTCGATCTCATTGCCGCGTATCTCGTAGGTGACGGCGTCTGAGGCATAAGAGTCGACGGTGTCGTCCCACCCGGCGAGTACTGCGGCGGCCCACGGATCGAGGGATGCCAGAGCTTCGTCGCTCGCAGCGATCATGACTTCGTCGGTGCCGCGCTCCGCGACGATCGACAGTGCCTGTGCCTCGAGAGCGAGTGTGCTCTGTTCGTCCACGCTCCGGTTGTAGGTTCGGATCCTGTCCGAGATCTCAGACAGATACCGGACGCGGTCCTTCGGGATGATCGGGCGTTCGCCACCGTGATCCGTCGGCAGATCGATGGTCGAATCGAACTCCTCGTCGGTGCGAGCATCGACGGCTTCCATCAAAGCCCGGTAGAACCGGTTCGTACCGGCGTCGTTGAAGTGGGAGGCCACCGTCGCGTAGATCGGAAGATCTTCGTCTGCGGACTCGAAGAGTGCGTGGTTCCGCCGGTACTGCTTCCGAACGTCGCGAACCGCATCTTCGGCACCACGCCGGTCTGCCTTGTTCACGACGATCAGGTCGGCGAAGTCGAGCATGTCGACCTTCTCGAGTTGGCTCGCGGCGCCGTATTCGGGTGTCATCACGTAGAGAGCGATGTCGGCATGATCCACGATCTCGGTGTCGGCCTGTCCGATGCCCGACGTCTCGAGGATGACAAGGTCGTACCCGGCCGCCTTGACAAGATCCACGGTCGAGGCAACGTGTGGGGAGAGAGCCAGGTTCGCCTGACGGGTGGCGAGCGACCGCATGAAGACGCGGGGATGGGCGACGGAGTTCATGCGGATTCGGTCGCCGAGCAGTGCGCCGCCCGATCGTCGACGCGAAGGATCCACGGATACGATCGCCAGCGTTCGGTCGGGGAAGTCTGTGA
>JAOZMA010000049.1 GCA_029934555.1 Acidimicrobiia bacterium
AGGCCATCTTCGTGTGTGGTCGGCACGACGTCGGGTTGGAGTGCAGCGAAATCATTGGTGAAGACGAATGTGGACTCATAAGGAGGATTCGTATCCCCGGTCAATCGTGTGTTGAGCGGGCAGAGGTAGCACTCGGGGTCATAGGACACCGACTGGTCGACCCCGACGATCTCGGTGTGCCCGAGCCACGGCCTCTTCGTTCGGCCGGGGGATACGAGCACCCACTCGTTGGTCAGCGGGTTGTGACGGCGGTGTGCTGCCGTCATGTTGCCACGGTGGTGATCACACCCAGGTCCCGGATCTTGTCGAGCAGTACTGATGGAGCCGAGCCCGTCGTGATCAATCGATCCACGTCGTCGATACGGGCGATTCTCGCGACGCTGACATTCCCGACCTTGGTCCCATCGGCAACAACCACGACCTGCTCGGCCGCCTCGATCATCTTGCTCTTGATCTGCGCCTCCGGCAGATTGATATTGGTGACGCCGTCGGTGGGATGGATCCCGTTGCATCCGATGAATGCCATCGAGACATTGATCTGCTCCAGGATGCCGCTTCCCATCGGGTTCACCAGGGAGTGCTGTCGTGGTCGAAGCTTTCCCCCGGTCAAGATCACGGTGAACCGGGGGATCGCCGGCTCCAACTGCATCGCGATCGTGAGGCTGTTCGTGAAGACCACGATGTCATCCAGGTTCGTACGCTCGGTCAAGGCATGAGCAACCGCTGTGGTCGTGGTGCCGACGTCGATGATCAGCGAGTCACCGGGCGAGACGAGGGAGGCTGCCGCGCGTCCGATGGCATCTTTCTCGTCGGCCAGTGTGTCGGCCGACTCTTCGAACGACGGTTCGGCCTCCTCGCTCGACGACCCGGCTGTCGAGATCCGGCTCCGTATCATCGCCCCGCCGTGGACGCGATCGATGAGCGACGCTTGTGCGAGCTGGTCGAGATCCGATCGCACCGTGACCTCTGAGACCCCGAACAAGCTGCTGAGATCCGCGACCCGCACGAACCCGTGCTCCTCGATCAGCGTGAGCACGCGGTCTCGCCGGACCTCGCCCGGCATGGTTCTCGATAGCGCCTGGTCCATGAAGTGACTTTCTGAATATTGCGTTTCGTTGTGATTCTAGGTCAACGCACGGAAGTTGACAAACAAACACAAAAGACCGTAATCTTTGGGTGTTGGGCGAGCCTCGCCCGAAGATCGCTAGGAGGAGCAACTTCTCATGAAGAGAACGACACTGAAGTTCCTCGGTCTCCTGCTCGTGCTGGCCATGGTGGCCGCGGCATGTAGCTCGGATTCCGACGACACGACGACGACCGCTGCAGGCGGCACGGATGAAACCACGACCACGGCAGCCGCTGCTACGGATAGCAAGGTCGAGGTCTTCTCGTGGTGGACCGGCGGCGGTGAAGCAGCCGGCCTCGACGCGATGATCGTCGTGTTCAATGCTGCCTATCCGAACATCGAGTTCGTCAACTCCGCCGTTGCCGGTGGTGCAGGCACCAACGCACGGGCTGTCCTTGCGTCACGTCTGCAGGCGAACGATCCGCCGGACAGCTGGCAGGGCCACGCTGGCCAAGAACTCATCGGCACGTACGTTGCCGCCGACCAGATCGAGCCACTCAACTTTCTCTATGAAGAGATGGGCTGGCTCGAGGTGATGCCCGAGACGCTGATCCCGCTCATCTCCAAGGATGGCAACATCTACTCGGTTCCCGTGAACATTCACCGCTCGAACGTGTTGTGGGCGAACCCGACTGTTCTCTCCGATGCCGGAATCGACATGCCGACCACACTCGACGAGTTCTACACGGCGATGGATGCCTTGAAGGAAGGCGGCATGGAAGCACCGCTCGCGATGGGTGAGCAGTGGACCACGCTGCACCTGTTCGAGACGATCATGCTCGCTTCCATGGGGCCCGCCGGATGGGAAGGCCTGTGGGACGGAAGCGTTGCCTGGGATTCTGCTGAGGTGACCGCGGGTCTTGAAGACTTCGCCAAGATCCTCACCTACACGAACGCGGACGCGGCGGCTCTTGCTTGGCAGGACGCCGGGCAGTTGGTGCTCGACGGTTCATCCGCCTTCAACATCATGGGTGACTGGCAGGAGGGCTTCTTCCGTGAGGTCGGCAGCGAGCCACAGACCGGATACACCTGGGCAGCGGTCCCCGGTACCGATGGCAACTTCCAGTTCCTGTCGGACAGCTTCGTGCTGGCCAAGAGCGCACCGGATCGCGATGCTGCGATCGCCTGGTTGACCGTTGCCGGTTCCCTCGAGGGACAAGATGCGTTCAACCCGGTCAAGGGATCTATCCCGGCTCGTAGCGACGGTGATCGCTCGCTCTACGGCGAGTACCTGCTGTCAGCGATGGACGATTGGGCTTCCGACACGGTCGTCGGCAGCCTCACCCACGGCGTTGTTGCCAACGACTCGTGGAAGTCGGAGATCGACACGGCCGTCGGCCTGTTCCTCCTCGACTATGACGTTGCAGCGCTCCAGGAAGGCCTCGTCGCCGCAGCAGAGGCGTCCGGCTGATCCGAAGCAGCGATTGATTGGACTAGCGTGAACGACCCGTTCCTTGCCAACCGGAGGAACGGGTCGATCACACTCCCAGGGAGGTAGGAGTAGACCGTGACGGCCTCTGTCGTAGCTGAGACCGAGATTCTGGCCTCGGCGAAATCGCCGAAGCGCAAGCGGTTCCGGATGGAGAACTGGTGGGGTGTTATCTGGGTGCTCCCATCCCTGCTGGCGGTGATGCTGTTCGTTTACGGCTTCATCATCTGGACGGCTCGCGTCTCCGTGAGTGCATGGAAGGGGCTGACCCCCGACTACACCTACGTTGGCGCAGAGAACTTCGTGAACCTCGCGTCCGACCGACGGTTCCATATCGACATCACCAATACAATCATCTTCACGATCGTCTTCGTCCTCGGTTGTCTGTTGATCGGACTCGGTCTTGCGCTTCTCCTCGACAAGGGGATCCGTGCTGAGGGGTTCTATCGCAGCCTCTTCCTCTTCCCGATGGCGATCTCCTTCATCGTCACCGGCGTCGTGTGGCGCTGGTTGATGAACCCGGCGCAGGGCGATCGCCTCAGCGGCCTGAACCTCCTCTTCCATAATCTCGGTCTGGACTTCCTGATCAACCGTTGGTACGCCACACCGACATGGGGCATCGCCGCAGTGGCGATCGCCGCCGTGTGGCAGATGTCCGGATACACGATGGCTCTCTATCTGGCCGGTCTGCGTGCCGTGCCGGAGGCGCTCCGAGAGGCAGCGCGCGTGGACGGCGCTTCCGAGTTCCAGGTGTACCGCAGGGTGGTCATGCCCCTCCTCTGGCCGGTGACCCTGTCGGCCGTGATCATCCTCGGGCATAGTTCACTCAAGGTCTTCGACCTGATCATCGCGATGGTCGGCAAGCAGGTCGCCCTCGACGTGCCCGCGATCTACATGTGGACGACCACCTTCGATGGGTTCTTCTTCGGGAGGGGCGCCGCCATCGGCATGGTGCTGCTGGTATCCGTTGCAGTTCTCGTGATCCCATATCTCTGGTACTCCCTGCGTCAGGACTCAGAAGGATGACGGCGCAAACGGCGGGGGTGCACCGGAGCAGGAAGTGGGTGTACATCCCGCTGACGATGATGGCGCTCTTCTACCTCCTCCCGATGTTCGTGATGCTCAACACCGGGTTCAAGAGTTTCGAAGAGGTCAGCCTCGCAACGATGTGGGAACTCCCCTCGTCACTGTCGTTGGACAACTTCACAGCTGCTTGGGAGATTCTCAGTCCAAACGTGTGGAACTCTCTGAAGATCGTCATACCGGCTGCAACGATCTCTTCGGTTCTCGGATCGATCAACGGGTACGTATTGTCGAAGTGGAAGTTCCCCGGCGCGAACATCGTCTTCCCCGTTCTGCTCTTCGGGATGTTCATCCCTTACCAGTCGATTCTCATTCCCCTCGTCGATGTCATGTCCAGGATCGGGCTTGCCGGGAGCATCTGGGGCCTGATTCTCGTGCATGTCATCTACGGCATACCGATCACGACGCTGATCTTCCGCAACTACTACGCCGCCGTCCCGGACTCGTTGATCGAAGCCGCGACCGTGGACGGTGCAGGGATCTGGCAGGTCTACTGGCGGGTTCTCTTGCCCCTCTCGATCCCGGCGTTCGTGGTCGTCTACATCTGGCAGTTCACCTCAGCGTGGAACGACTTCCTGTTCGCCGTGCTGCTCACCAGTACGCAGAATTGGCCGGTGACGGTGGCTCTCAACAACATGGCAGGGAGTCAGATCATTGCATGGAACGTCCAGATGGCGGGTTCGTTCCTCGCAGCGATACCGACGTTGTTGATCTACATCTTCCTCGGTCGATACTTCCTGAGAGGCATGATGACCGGGGCCCTCAAGGAGTAGACAGCCCGTTCGATTCACTTCCGTGAGTGCTCTGGAAGGTACGATGTCGAAGCGGTTCAATGTGGCGAGTCGTCCACGACAAGCGTGAGAAGGAGATGCCTATGACGGACGCGTTCGGATCTATGCCGGTAGCGCCCGATGACACCGTTCAGAGGGTCATCCGGCCGATCAATGATGCTCGCGGTTGGATGAAGCTACTGGCCGTGGTGATGTTCATCTCAGGTGGCTTCGCAGCGCTCACGATCATCGGGCTGCTATTCGCATGGCTGCCACTGTGGATGGGATACCTCTTGTGGAAATCGGCCACAAGCGCCGAGGCCGCGAGTACCGGCGGAAGCGAGGCGGAGGCAATCGACTCGCTCTCCCGTCTCAAGACCTACTTCACGATTCAGGGCGTGTTGATCGTGATCAACATCGCTCTCCTTGTGCTCTCGATCGTTCTCGCTGTCGGGTTGGCGATGTCGGGCAGCTCGAGCTGAGCGGATCGCCGCTATCGCGTCAGCGATCCTGTGGATGTATGCCGTTGTGGACGGCGGTGTGGCGCTTCCGGTAGAGGAGGATCAGATTGATGAGAGCGGTGATACCTCCGTCGGCCCAGTGGATGATGTGGTGATCGCCGCATCGGCACAGCACGTTGGTGCTCGACTAGCCACCGGCAATCCATCGGACTTCCCCATGGATGAGATCACAGTCGAACACTGGCCGGTGGGGGCGTAGACGCGAGCGGACTCAGTTGATCAGCTTCCAGATCGCTGCTGATCTTGGGGCCATCGAGATGCTGGTCTGGTTGTCGCCGTTGGTCAGTTCGCCGTCACCCCACAAGAGGTCGGCTCCCTCACAGCACGTAAGTGACAGGGTCTCTCGTGAGCGTCCTGCGTTGACGACCACCAGGAGATGCTCATCTCCGAAGCTGCGTTCAACGGCGAACGACATCGACCCGTCACCGTCGTCGGGTGGCCAGACGATGCGATAGTCGGAACTACGCAACGCCGGATACAGATGCCGTAGAGCGATGAGGTCCTTGGTTGCCCCGAGGATGCGCTGGTTCCAATGATCTTCGTGATCCCATGGGAATGAGCGCCGGCAGTCGGGATCCTTCCCTCCTTCGAGGCCGATCTCCGTGCCGTAGTAGATGCTCGGCGCACCGGGGAAGGTGAGGAGCAGTGCAAGGGCGAGGACCACCGAGTCCTCATCGCCAGATGCGATCGTGAGCATGCGAGCGGTGTCGTGGGAGTCCAAGAGGTTCAGATTGGCGAGTGCCGCCGACTCGGGGTACTGGTCGAGGAGCCTCTGGATGCGGTCCCGGTATCCGCCGGCATCGATCGCCGGAGTGACGTTGTAGTACGGGTTGTCCATCATCGTCGACTGGTTGAGTCGATCACCGACCGTGTACGCGATCGTTGCCGACGTGAAGGGGTAGTTCATCGTGCCGTCGAAGCGGTCCCCATCGTTGATGTAGGCGCCGGCGTCGGCCCAGATCTCGCCGATGATGTAGAGATCGGGGTTGACGGCCCGCGTCCGTTCCCGGAACTCCTCCCAGAATCCGGGCGTCTGGATCTCCTCGGGGACGTCCAGTCGCCACCCGTCGATTCCCCGCTTCGCCCAGTACTCGCCGACCCGCATCAGGTAGTCGCGAGCCTCCGCATTGTCCGTGTTGAACTTGGGCAGAGCCCGCATCCCCCACCACGCCTCGTAGTTCGCCGGCTCGTCCATGTCGTATGGATTGAGCGGGAACCCGCTGATGTGGAACCACCCGAGATACGGCGACTGCTCGCCGTTCTCGAGCACGTCGTGGAACCGGAAGAAGCCGCGACTCGAATGATTGAAGACGCCGTCGAGGATCACGCGGATACCTCGCTCGTGACATGCTGCGATCAACTCGTCGAAGTCGGCGTCAGTGCCGAGGATCGGATCAACGCGGTAGTAGTCGTGCGTGTGATAGCGGTGGTTCGACGCCGACCGGAAGATCGGGTTGAAGTAGATCGCGTTGACGCCGAGTTCGGTCAACCAGTCGAGATGTTCAGCGACGCCGAGCAGGTCGCCGCCCTTGTACCCGTGGTAGGTGGGGGGCGAGTCCCACGCCTCGAGGTTGATGGGCTTGCGCACCCGCTCCGACCTGGCGAAACGGTCTGGGAAGATCTGATAGAAGACGGCATCCTGAACCCAGGAGGGCCGGTCGTTGAGATCTGTGGTTGCAGCGCGACTCTGGAGACAGTGCTCGCACGTCTCGGGGTCGTGTTGGCAGCGGGTCGTCAAGTTTCTGATCCTTCAAATCGGTGGAGGTAGCCGCACCATGTTATGCGGCACCGTGCCGCCAAAACCGGGAGGGACGGCCGGTAAGAAGAAATAGACAAAACGTCCAAGAGGAACGATAGAATGTCCATCCTGTCTAGGAGAGTGAGATTCGCCGATGACCGATCGATCATCCCGGGACGGCGTGGTGGGGAGTGCCAGCGTCGCCGTCTCCGCTCGGAACCTCGGCAAGTCCTACGGCGACACGGTCGCCGTTCGTGACCTGAGCTTCGACGCCCGCGCCGGCGAGGTGATGGGGTTGCTCGGCCCCAATGGAGCTGGCAAGACCACAACGATCAAGATGCTGACCACCCTGCTCCCAATCGACTCCGGATCGGCGACGATCGTCGGCATCGACGTTGCAGCACAGCCGGACGCCGTGCGGCGAGTGATCGGTCTTGCAGGCCAGTTTGCGGCCGTCGACGAGAAGCTGACGGCCCAGGAGAACCTCGAGATGTTCGGTCGCCTCTACAAGATCCCGAAAACCGAACGGACACAGCGAGTCGATCACCTCATCGATCGCTTCGACATGGGCGAGTTCGCAGACAGGATCGCCGAGACCTACTCGGGTGGCCAGCGACGGCGCCTCGACGTCGTGGCAAGCTTGATAGCGTCTCCACCGGTTCTCTTTCTCGATGAACCGACAACCGGCCTCGATCCCCGAAGCCGCACGGAGCTATGGGATGAGATTGCTGATCTTGCGACGCAGGGAACGGCTGTGGTTCTGACCACGCAGTACCTCGATGAAGCTGATCGGCTCTCAGACCGAATCATCATCATCGACGAAGGGGTTGTGAAGGCTTCCGGTACGAGCGCTGAGCTCAAGACGAGTCTCGAGCGCGACGTGCTCGAAGTGCACGTCGTATCGGCGGAGGATCTCGATCGGGCCGTCGAGGTAGCGGAGCAGGTGGCGTCGGGTGTGTCCAGCGACTCGGAAGACCGGCTGCTCCAGATCCCGTTGACCGACGGGTCGAGCCAGAGCCTCGCCGTGCTCAGGCAGTTCGACGCTTCCGATATCCCGATTGATGACTTCCAACTCAGACGACCGACACTCGACGACGTGTTCCTCACATTGACAGCGACCGGAGGCAACCGATGACGACAACCCACGCTGCCCTCGCTCGCAGGCCGGGGTTCGCGACCCGTTTCAAGTGGACGCTTCAGGACATCGCGACGATGACGTGGCGTGACCTCATCCGAACATGGAGACAGCCCGAGATGCTGACGTTCGCGGTGATCATGGGCGTGTTCTTTCTGTTGCTGTTCTATTACGTCTTCGGTGGCGCCATCGGAGCGGGGACGGGCGTGGACTACATCCAGTACCTCGTTCCGGGCATCTTCGTGATCACGACGCTCACGGGCGCGCAGCAGACAGGCACGGGTCTAGCAACCGACCTCTCGCAAGGAGTCACCGATCGCTTCCGATCACTTCCGATGAGTCAAATGGCGGTCCTTGGCGGCCGTACGATCGCCGATGCTCTGAGGAACACGATCAGCGTCGTCCTCGTTGCGATTGTGGGATACATGCTCGGATTTCGGTTCGTGTCTATCGGTGCGGCGATCGGTGCGATCGTTCTCAGTGTCGGTATCGGGTTCTCCTTCTCCTGGATGAACGCGGCGATCGCAGCGAAGGTCAAGAGTGCCGAGATGGTCGGCATGCTGAGCATGTTCTGGCTGTTCCCGCTCATGCTGGCGAGCACCGTATTCACACCGGCAGAGCAGATGCCGGGCTGGCTCCAGGGTTTCGCCAAGTGGCAGCCGATCTCTGTGGTCGCCGATGCGGCCCGGAAACTGAGCGACGGCATCCCAGCAGGTGAAGCCGTTCTTTGGTCGATAGTGTGGATTCTCGCCCTGCTGGTCGTGTTCGTACCGATCGCGGCCGCCGTGTATCGGAGGGGATGATGACCGGGACCGCAGCCGATCGGATCATCGAAGCGACGTTCGTGCTCGTGGCAGAGATTGGTCTCGGAAACGTCACGATGACGGAGGTCGCTGATCGGGCCGGTGTTGCTCGACAGACGCTCTACAACCACTTCTCCGACGTTGAGCAGATCATCGTCGCCGGCATCGAACAGTATGCACAGACGGGGTTCGCGCACCTCGTGGATCTTCTCGACGCGACTGGAACTGCCGAAGCGAAGATGGAGTTGCTGGCGCGCCACACCGTTGCCCAAGGGGGCCACGGCCACGGGGTAGAGGACATGAGGAGCGCTCTGTCTCCCGAGGCCCGTGCCCATCTCGATGAGCATCAGAACGACTTCAGATCCCTGGTGGTCTCGATCATCGCCGGCGGCATGGCCGATGGCTCCTTCGACCCCGCTCTTGATCCGGATCGACATGCTGTGCTTGTGCAGGGGTTGCTGCTGTCAGCTTCAGATCTCGCCGTCGAAGGCGGAGACCCTGCCGGGGTCGCTTCGATGGTTTCGGAATCTATCGTCAGAGTGCTTCGAGCCCCTGAGCTCCGGTAGCCTCAGGTCGTCGAGCCAGAGCGCTCGCGAGGATTCGAGAGAGGAACCACTGATGAAGTATCGCACGCTTGGAAGTACGGGCTACGACGTGTCTGAGATCGGATTCGGGGCGTGGGCGATCGGGGCCGACTGGGGGAGCGTCGACGATGCGACCGCGATGGCGGCTCTCCATGCTGCCGTCGACACAGGCGTGAACTTCATCGACACGGCGGACGTCTACGGGGATGGGCGAAGTGAGCGATTCGTCGCGCAGCTCGTTCGTGAGCGATCTGATGTCGATCTCGTCGTTGCGACGAAAGCGGGACGACGTCTCGATCCGCACACCGCAGATGGGTACACCGGAGAGAACATCGAGCGGTTCATCGACCGCAGCCTGACGAACCTCAGGACAGACACACTCGACCTGGTCCAACTCCACTGTCCCCCGACAGACGTCTACTACCGGCCGGAGCTCTTCGAGGCGCTCGATGCGATCAAGGCGAAGGGGAAGATCCGGCACTACGGCGTCAGCGTCGAACGCGTCGAGGAAGCGATGAAGGCCATCGAGTACCCCGGTGTCGAGACGGTCCAGATCATCTACAACATGTTCCGTCAGCGGCCAGCGGAGCGATTCTTCGATGCCGCCCAGGCCCTCGATGTTGGGATCATCGTTCGAGTCCCGCTCGCCAGCGGACTGCTCTCCGGGCGGATGAGCGCAGATACCGTGTTCGCCGCCGACGATCACCGCGCCTACAACCGCAATGGCGAGGCATTCGACGTCGGGGAGACCTTCGCCGGGGTCCCATTCGAGATCGGCCTCGGGGCGGTCGACGATCTGGTCGCAGCGAAGCCGGAGGGTTCGACGATGGCGCAGTTCGCCCTCAGGTGGATCCTCATGAGCGACGCCGTTTCCACGGCCATTCCTGGAGCGAAGAATCCTGAGCAAGCGATCGCCAATGCGGCGGTAGCCGACCTCTTGCCCATTGACGACGACACGATGGGATCGGTTGGCGACATCTACGACCGGTCTGTCAAACCCTTCGTCCACGCCCGCTGGTAACCGCCGCGGCCTATCGTCTCCACCATGCGTATCGGATATCAGGGAGAGCCGGGCTCCTACAGCTACCGGGCCGTCGGCGAACTGTTCCCGGACTGCGAGCCGATCGGCATGAAGGGGTTCGCGACCGCCTTCGCTGCCCTGGAGCACGGTGAAGTCGACCGACTCGTTGTCCCCGTCGAGAACTCGACCACCGGATCGGTGCTCCCCGTGCTCGATCGCCTCCCCGGTGGCGTGGGACATCAACCGTTTGCGATCGTGGCGGAGCACCTCGTCGAAGTGCGTCACGCCATCCTCGGCATCCCCGGCGCATCGATCAGTGAACTTCGAGAGGTGCGATCCCACCCGGAGGCGCTCTCCCAGGCAGAGCACCACCTTCTCGAACTGGGAGTCGATTCCTTCGCCCGCTACGACACGGCCGGTGCCGTACGAGAGGTCGCAGAACTTGGAGATCCAACGATCGCGGCCTTGGCGCCACCCGGGGCTGCAGAGATCCACGGACTCGAGATCCTTGAACGGAACGTCATGGATCGCGATCACAACACCACACGCTTCGTTGTGCTCGCCCCTGGTGAGCCACAGGTCGATCCGGGTGATGACAAGACCACGATGCTGTTCACGACGTCGCACACACCGGGTGCCTTGGCACTCGTTCTCGCGGAGCTCGGATTGCGGGGTGCCAACCTCACGCGGATCGAGTCCCGTCCATCGACCGAGGCTTGGTCGTACCGGTTCTTCATCGACCTCGTCCATGAACCGGGTCCGGCAGGACTTGCCAAGGTGATCGATCCCCCACCCGCCACGTGTGCCGACCTCTGGGTCCTCGGCAGCTACGTTCGAGTGGTGGAGTAGCCGGG
>JAOZMA010000319.1 GCA_029934555.1 Acidimicrobiia bacterium
GCCTTCCGCCTCGACATCGGCGGCCCGGAGTTCAGCCAGGATCGGTGCGGTGTTCTGTTCGAGCTTGTCGGACAGGTAGCGATTGATCATTGCATCGTCGCCCGGCCAGCCTCTTGGAGCCTCTTGGGGTACGGCCGGTGTCGCGACGAACTCGTCGTCTGAGATCACACCGGCGCCATCGGCGGCGCCCCATTGGCCGCGCATGTCGTGGAGGAACGCTCGGGGAACCTCGACGACGGTGAGGACGGTAACTTGTCCGGCTGGGCCGGCGATCCTTGCGGCGAAGCTCGAAGCGATCTCGGCGTCGAGCTTTCCGTCGGTGGCGATGACAACGTGCACGGTTCCTCCTCGGGGTGTCGGGTCTCAGACTATACGGAGAGGCCGGCCTCGCGCCCGATCTCTATCAGGGCTGGGGTCTCGATTCCGGCCGAGCGGGCGTGGCCGATCGCCCGTTCGAGGCGTCTCGGAGCGCTCCGGCCGGTTGTTCCGTGGTCGGGGTCCCCTTCGATCGCACGAACCATTCCATCGATCGCCCGTTCCCGGTCGAGGGGTGCGCCGACAAGCCACTCCTGGATGTCGAGGATCTCTGAACCAACAGTTCCGGCGAGCGAACGATGCTCGTTCCACAGCTCTGAGACGGTTCCGCCGGTTCGCAAACCGACGATGTTCGCTGTGAGGATGTAGAGGTTCTTGGCGACCAACGCATCGACAAGGTCTTCGTCCGGGATCTGCAACGCGGGGATGTCGATCGAGTCCAAGGCCTTGACAAGCATGCGTGCCGCCGGCCCCGCGACCGGCGTTGGGATCAGCACCTTCGTCGCACGTCCCGGCTTCTTCTCGAACCAGACGACGGCAACGGTCGGCGATTCGATCCCGTGGCGATCCCAGTCCCGGGGGAGAAGCTCGTTCTGGATCAACCCCGCACGAGACCGCCAGCCGTCGGGCATCCGGTCGAGGGAGGTGTGGAGATCATCCTCTCCAACAGTGACGAGGACGAGCGCCGGTTCGGGCACGACACGAGCGACGTCCTCCAAGGATGTGGATCTCAGGATCGGGAACACGGGACGTCCGGAGCGGAGAAGAGCGTGCGAGAACACGGCTCCCATCTCTCCGACGCCGATGAGGGTGACGGGTTGCTTCATGAACCGGAGGCTACCGGGTGCCGGTGGAGACGGGAGGGCACATCTTGGGGCGAATGAGTTGACAAGTGGCGCGGAGTGGGCCATAGTGGGGCCTCGTGGAAGATGATGACCGCAGTGTGACGGAGGCGCGGAAGCGTGTTTCTTGGTGAATACAGCCACTCGCTTGACGAGAAGGGCCGGGTCGTGATGCCCAGCAAGTTCCGTACGGGGCTTGCTGATGGGTGTGTCGTGACCAAGGGCCAGGAGCGCTGCATCTATGTCTTCCCGATGGATCGATGGGAAGACGAGTCGAGCAAAGTTCTCAAACTGCCGCGCACTGATCGGCGGGCCAGGAACTACTCGCGGTCCTTCTTCGCCTCGGCGTCGGATCAGACACTCGATCGGCAGGGACGGGTGCAGGTTCCAGAATCGCTACGGCGATACGCGGGGTTGGGGAAGGACCTGACGGTGGTCGGTGTCGCGGACCACATAGAGGTTTGGAACACCGAGACCTGGCATCAGGTCGAAGCCGAGGCCGACGAGTACTACGCCGAGGTCGGAGAGGCACTGTCGGAGGATGGAATATGACAACGCAGCACGGGCGTCGACACACCGGCCCCGTGACGAAAGAAACGAAATGGTCTGGCCTGTGGTCAGTCCCCCGGATGCCAATTGGAAGGCCCCTTACTCCGCCCGCTTCCATGTTGGCGCCAGCGCTCCGGGGGGCTGACCATGGATCAGACCATGAACAGCTACCACGAACCCGTCCTTGTGAACGAGTGCGTTCAGATGCTCGCCCCGGCCGCATACGGGATCGTCGTGGACGGAACGTTCGGCGGGGGTGGTCATACGCGGCGACTCCTCGATGCGTATCCGGAGATACGGATCATCGGTATCGACCGCGACCCGGATGCCATCGCCAACACCCCGAACGATCCACGGGTGCAGGTCGTGCTCGGGAACTTCGCAGAGATCGAACGAATCCTGCACGATGAGCTGGGCATATCACCTGACGTTTCTGGGACCGTTGACGGGGTTCTTCTGGACCTGGGCATCTCATCGCATCAGGTCGATGCCGCCTGGCGTGGATTCTCCTATCACAGGAGTGGCCCGATCGATATGCGGATGGGCGGGGATGCGTCAGAGTCGGCAGGAGACATCGTCAACGGGTACGACCGTGACGAACTTCGCGACGTCATCCGTCGCTTCGGAGAGGAACGCTTCGCCGGACGCATCGCGGACGGAATCATCGCGGCGAGGCCGATCGATGACACCACGACCCTCGCCTCGGTCATCGCGAACGCCGTCCCGGCGGCTGCACGTCGCGGCGGACATCCGGCCAGGAAGACGTTTCAGGCTCTCCGCATCACCACCAACCGCGAGTTGGATGCGCTCTCGGCCGGTCTCGAATCCGCCATACAGCTCCTCCGACCGGGCGGGAGGATCTGCGTGATCTCGTACCACTCTCTCGAGGATCGGATCGTCAAGCGTCGGATCGCTGCGGGGACGACCGGATGCGTATGTCCTCCCGAACTCCCGGTCTGCGGCTGCAACCGGAGCCCCGAACTCGAGGATCTCGGACGATTCCGACCATCCGCTGAAGAAGTCGCTGCGAACCCCCGTGCGAGAAGCGCGATCATGCGCGTGGCAGAGAAGGTCCCG
>JAOZMA010000320.1 GCA_029934555.1 Acidimicrobiia bacterium
CTCGACGAGCTGCTCCGCTACAGCGATCGAATCGTTGTGTTCTTTGACGGGGACGTGTTCTCGATTCGAGACGTCGCCGATACAGACGGCGAGGAACTGGGTTACCTCATCGGCGGCAAGGAGCGGACGTGAAGATCCTGAAGACTGCCGGACCGACACTCGTCTCTCTCGCGGCTGCTCTCTTGGTCGGCGTCGCTCTGTTGCTCCTGGCCGGTGCCCCACCGTTCGAAGCGCTGTGGCTCCTGGTCGAGGGCTCATTTGGCTCCGCCTCGAAGATCTCGGCAACCTTGCTGGCGTGGTCGCCGCTCCTCCTTGCCTCTGCCGGGCTCGTGATCACATTCGCTGCGGGATTGTGGAACATCGGCGTTGAGGGGCAGATAGTTGTCGGTGCGATCGCGGCATCATGGGTGGCCAGATCGCTTCCCGGCCCGGTGTGGGTCATCCTTCCGGCGACGATCATCGCAGGAGCGATCGGCGGTCTCCTCTGGGCCCTCATCGCCGGGGTGCTCAAGACCTACGGTGGTGTGCACGAGATCTTCGGTGGGCTCGGTCTTGATTTCGTTGCCGCGGGAATCGTCGTCTATCTCGTGCTGGGTCCATGGAAGCGCACCGGTGTGGCATCGACGAGTGGCACCGACATCTTCAGAGAGCAAGCATGGATGCCGGAGTTTGAGGCGTTCGGCACGAGTTGGCCTGTGATTCCTGTCGCCCTGGGCCTCGCGAGTGTCTTCGGTGTGTGGTTGCTCCTGCGCGGAACCCGATTCGGTTTGCGGCTCAAAGCGGTGGGCCGCAACCCGCAGAGCTCGTTCCTTCTCGGCATTCCGACCAACCGATACATCCTCGGAGCCTTCGCGATCGGCGGAGCTCTCGCAGGCGTCGCAGGGACCGTTCAAGTGACGACATTCCACCACAAGCTGGTTCCTTCGATCTCGGGCGGATACGGCTTCCTCGCGATTCTCGTGGTCCTGTTGGCATCCTTCAGCGCTGTGTGGGTGGCTCCGATCGCTCTGTTCTTCGTGGCGATCTCAGTCGGCAGCACCCAACTCGACCTTCGTCTCGGCCTGGACTCTGCCTACGGCGGGGTCTTGCAGGGGATCATCGTCCTCTTCGTGATGATCGGTGGTGCCTGGTCGGCTCGACGGGCTTCCATGACACCCACCGCCCAGGGGGAACCCTGATCATGGAATCCACCCTCAACTCGATCATTGCAGCAGCGGCTCCGCTCATCATCATGACGATGGGCGAGACCATCACCGAGAAGGTTGGCGTCGTCAACCTCTCTCTTGAGGGGAGCCTGCGCCTTGCCGCGATGACCGGATTCGTCGTAGCGTTCTGGGCCGGGCACGCCCTGACCGGATTCGCGGCGGCAGCTATCGTTGGGGCGGCGATCGCTGCGATCATCGCATCAACGAGCATCCGGCTGAAGCTGAATCAGATTGCAGTGGGATTCGTCCTGACGCTCCTTGCGGCCAACCTTGCAGCCTTCCTCGGTGACTCGTTCGTCGGAGAGCGCGGTCCCCGCGTTCCTGCACTGCCCATTCCAATACTTTCGGACATCCCGTTCGTCGGCAAAGTCCTTTTCGATCACGACCTGGTCGTCTACGGGAGCTTCGTCGCGATCGCATTCACCTGGTGGCTGTTCTATCGCACTCGTCCAGGACTGAATCTCCAGGGGGTTGGGGAGCGGCCGGAGGGAGCATTCGCCAGGGGCATCCGGGTCAACACGCTGCGATTCTGGTACACGGTGCTTGGAGGCGCCATGGTGGGCCTTGCCGGCGCTGCATACTCGCTCGACGTCAAACTTGGGTGGCGCGAGACCCTGACGCTCAACCTCGGGTGGATCGGCCTCGCGATCGTGATCTTCGGCGGGTGGCATCCGCTCCGGGTTGCGTTCGGTGCCTACCTGTTCGGTGCGCTCCAGGTGCTTGCGTTCCAACTGCAGGATGTGGTGCCGGGTCTGGCCCAGGTTCTTCCGATCGCCCCGTTCCCGCTGATGATCCTCGCTCTCGTATTCGTCTACTCCAAGTGGTTCAGTCGGATCGGTGACCGTTTCCCGCGTCTCCGCAATCTGCTGGGTGGCGCGGCCCCGGCCGCAATGGGAACGGTTTTCGAACGCGAGTAGCGATCAGCTCTTCGAAACTGCGGCGAGTTCGGCAAGCAGGGGAGCTTTGTCCTCGCTTGAGAGAAACGTTGCTTCGATCGAGTTGCGTGCCAGTGCGACGAGATCCTCGCGGCTCAGGTCGAGAGCCTCGGCCGTCGCCACGTAGTTGTCGAGCACGTAGCCACCGAAGTATGCCGGATCGTCCGAGTTGATCGTTACCCGGATTCCCCGGTCGAGGAGGCGCTTCAGGTTGTGGTCCTCGAGGCGATCGAAGACCTGAAGCTTCACATTCGACAGCGGGCACATCGTGAGCGGAACCCCCTCGTCAACGAGCCGATCGACCAGGGCCGGATCCTCATCGCAGCGCACACCGTGATCGATTCGCTCCGCACCGAGTGAGTCAAGGGCGCCCGCGATATACGCCGGTGGGCCTTCCTCTCCGGCGTGGGCCACAGAGTGAAGGCCCGCTGCTCGCGCCAGGGCATAGACCCGGGCAAACCGCTCCGGCGGGTTCCCTATCTCTCCCGAGTCGAGCCCAACGCCGATGATTCGATCGGTGAAAGGTTCGGCAGCGTGCCAGGTTTCGATGGCTTCGTCTTCCGGAAGGTGGCGGAGGAAGCACATGATCAGAGCTGCCGAGATCCCCCAACGTTCCTTGGCATCGGTGATCGCTCTGGTGAAG
>JAOZMA010000321.1 GCA_029934555.1 Acidimicrobiia bacterium
GATCGGCGTCGACAAGATCACCGTGAGCGAGCAAGACCTCCTCGATGGAATGGCGCTTGCCGTAGTCCGTAGTCCGTAGTCCGTAGTCCGTACTGGTCCACGAACACGGGTTGTCGACCGACGCCGAGGTGAAGCGCCAACACGCTCATGCCGTGTCTACGGACTACGGATTACAGGCTACGCAGCACGAAGTGCTGCCCTGCTACTCCTTTTCTTCTTCCATCTCTTTCACTACCTGGTCTGCCATGTGGGACGGCATCTCCTGGTAGTGCTCGTGGGTGGCGCTGAACTGGCCCCAGCCCTGGGTGATGGAACGCAGGTCGATCGCGTAGTTCATGATCTCCGACGTCGGCACGAGCGCTGTGATGAGTTGGCGTCCACCGGCGGCAGCCTCGGTTCCCTGCAACTGACCGCGACGTGAGGACAGATCTCCCATCACATCACCCTGGTAGTCGGCGGGGACCGTGACCTCCAGCCGGGATACCGGCTCGAGCATGACGGGCACGGCCTGTTCCATGGCTGCCTTGAACCCGAGACGCCCGGCCATCTTGAAACTCATCTCCGACGAATCGACCGAGTGATACTTGCCGTCGTAGACGGCGACCTGCACATCGACGACGGGGAATCCGCGGGTTCCACCGTCGACCATGGTCTCCCTGACGCCCTTCTCTACGGCCGGGATGAACTGGCGGGGGATGGATCCCCCTTTGATCTCATCCACGAACTGGAAACCAGAACCGCCGGGGAGCGGGGTGACCCGGAGGAAGCAGACGCCGTATTGTCCGTGTCCACCGGTCTGCTTCTTGTACTTCCCTTCTGCCTGTGCGGACCGTGAGATCGTCTCGCGATACGGCACCTTGGCTTTGGTGGTTTCGACGGCAACGCCGAACTTCCGTTCCAGGCGTTCGAGCGTGATCGTGAGGTGTGTCTCGCCCATACCCCACAGCAGGGTCTGTTTTGTCTCGCTGTTGCGTTCGAGCCGGAGGGCCGGGTCTTCGGCGAGGATGCGACGAAGAGCGTTCGCGAGTTTGTCTTCGTCCGCCTGGGTCTTCGCTGTCACGGCGATGGAGAGCACCGGCTCTGGCCTGTCAATGGGAGGAAGCGTGACAGGCTTGTGCTTCGGAGCGAGTGTGTCGCCGGTGGCCGTGTCGGACAGCTTGGCGACGGCAACGATGTCCCCGGCGGGAGAGGACTCAACGAGTTCCGTCTCTTTGCCGATCATGGTCGCGATCTTCGCCAGCTTCTCATCCGATCCGGAGCGGCTGTTCGAGAGGGTGGTCTCGGGCCTCAGCGTGCCCGAACGTACCCTCATCAATGAGATCTGCCCGACGTACGGATCGGCGATCGTCTTGAACACGAACGCCAGCGGATCGCCGTCCACATCGGAGACGACCTCGATCGACTGATCACCTGCGGAGACCACCATCGGGGGACGATCAGTCGGTGCGGGCCCGAGCTCCGCGATGAAATCGGCGAGGCGATCGACGGCGATCGGACCGGTGGCAGAGCCGCACACAACCGGGAATACCGTCGCGTCTGCGATCCCCTTGGCCATCGTGTGCTCGAGATCCGAGACCGAGGGGATGTCCCCCTCGAGGTACTGCTCAAGCATGTCATCATCGGCGACGACGATGCCTTCGACGAGATTGTCATGGATCTCGTGCTCGCGGCTCGACATCTCCTCGGGAATCTCTACCTCTTCTGCCTGGCCCGAATCGTAGATGTAGGCCTTGTCGCGGAAGAGATCCGCGATACCGTGGAAGGCGTCCTGTTCACCGACCGGTAGCTCGATGGGCGCGATGCCGGCACCGAAACGATCACGGAGCTGTTCGAGAGTTCGATCGAACGAGGCCCGCTCTTTGTCAAGCTTATTGATGAACACCATGCGGGGGACACGAAGGGCCTCGGCAACGTTCCAGGCATACTCTGTCTGAACCTCGACGCCTTCGACGGCCGAGACGACGAATATGGCCAGATCGGACACACGCAGCGCTGCATGGACGTCGCCGACGAAGTCTGCATAGCCGGGTGTGTCGATCAGGTTGATCTTGAAGCCCTTCCACACGAACGGTGCGAGGGCGAGAGAGAGCGACATCCCTCGAGCGTGCTCCTCTGGATCGAAGTCGGTCACGGTGGTGCCGTCCTCGATCGTTCCGAGGCGTTGGATGGTGCCGGCGCGATAGAGAAGCGCCTCGGCGAGGGTGGTTTTGCCGGCACCTGAGTGTCCGACGAGAGCGACGTTCCGAATCTTGTCCGGTGAGAACACCTTCACTGCGAGAGCCTCCATGTTGTCGATCAGCGATCAGATGCTACTCAGGGTGGGGTCCCATGCCATATGGGACACCCGCGGATTGGCGGCTACGCTCGATCCAGACCGTGACGCGTGATCTGGTGTCGCTCGACATGGTCGATGGCCCGGGTGGCGTAACAGGTAGACGCGGCGGTCTTAAACACCGCTGTCCTTCGGGGCGTGGGGGTTCAAGTCCCTCCCCGGGCACGGATGATCGTCGGCTCCGTCGCCGATGTACTGCGTAGTACGGCGCTTCGAAGATGAGAGGGTTCGGCGAGAAGCGGGGAGATGACAGGCGGTATTACGTCGTACGTATGGACGTAGTACGGCCCCGGATCAGCGGGGAGACACTCGCTTTTCGAGGTTCGTGATCGACGCTTTGAGTTTCTCAAGGTGCTCGCGTAACACCCGTACGGGTTCCCCGTCTACAAGAGCAACCCTGGTCGCCAGGGTTGCTTGGGCTTCGAGCTCGCATGCAGAACCGCGAGCT
>JAOZMA010000322.1 GCA_029934555.1 Acidimicrobiia bacterium
GAACGCGGCCGGCTACATGGAGTTCCTGACCAGGTCCCTGGGGTTGCCGTTCTAGGGAAGGTGACAGGGGACAGGCAGCTGATCTACCGATCTACTGGTCTGCTAGTGCTGCTTCGATCGCTTCCTTGAGTCTGGGGAGATCCGCCGAGCCTGCGTCGCCTAGACAGACCATCCCGACCGGCCGGCCACGATCACGCAGGGCGGCCTGGTCACCGAACGATTGGGCGGTGATGAGCTTCCCGAGGGAGTAATCGGTCTCGGGAACGTCGAGGTCGTTGGCGGGGTGATCAACGATCTGCAGGAACACTCCGCCGTCGGGTCCACCCTTGTGAAACTGGCCCGTTGAGTGAAGGAACCGCGGTCCGTAGCCGACCGTGACGACGGCCCCGGTCGCATCAGCGATCACATCGGCGATCGCGTCAAGGCGTTGTGCAGTGGCTCCGGTCGGATCGAGATATGCCTGCAAGGCAACGTAGCCGCCCGGGCCGGCAGATGACAGGAGTGACCGGAGATTGTCGGCGGTCGTGTCATCGTCCAGCGTCCATTCCGTGACATCGAAGCCACCGAGGCCCTCTGTCATGGCGGTATGAGCCAGGGACTTCGCGAGTTGCACATCGGGCTGATCGAACGGGTGAACGCCGAGAATCGCACCGGCCACTGCAGTGGCCATCTCGAGTATGTACATGGCGCCGCCCAGGTCGTAGGCATCATCCATGGTCATCGTGATGGACGGTACTTCCGGTGATGCCGTTCCGCTGAGGCCGATCTTGAACGGCAGCCGATCGGACGCAGATGGTGCGCTGCCGTCGGCCACGGGAAGGATCCCCACTCCGTCCTTGCCGAGTGACTCAGCGACAAGCTGTTCGATCCAAACCGGGAAAGAGGCGAATACGGGTTCGGGGTCGAACACGATCTTGTCTCGTCCGGCGAGCGCGAACTCTCCGAGAGCAGCGCCGAGACGCAGGCCGGGATTGTCACCGACGGCAACGTCCGGCCCGCAGGCGTATGCAGCTGCGTCCGCTCCAGCCAGGAGACGGCCGAGGTCGACCCCGACGAGGGCGGCGGGAACCAGACCGAATTCGATCAGTGCCGAGAACCGTCCCCCGACGTCGGCCGGTGCCAGGAACACCGCTCGGAAGCCGCGATCTTCAGCGAGATCAGCCAACTGTGAGTCCGGATCGGTGATAGCGATGAACCGACTGCCTGGGTCGTCGAGTGCGTTTGCGGCCCGGTCCCAGAGGATACGGAAGAACGACATGGTCTCCAGCGTCGTCCCGGATTTAGATGCGACGATGAACAGAGTCGTCGCAGGATCGACTGCATCGGCGACGCGGGTAACCACGTCGGGGTGCGTTGAGTCGAGGACCGTCAGTTCCGGGCCATCGGAGTCGCGGAACACTGAGGCGAAGACTTCCGGAGCGAGGCTCGATCCGCCCATTCCGAGAAGCACCACGTCGGTCAGGCCCTCGACGGTCGCTTCTGCAACGAATTCATTGATGGCCTCGGATCCGTCCGTGCTACCAGGGCAGAGCCATCCGAGACGATCCGTGATCTCGTCACGAGGGGGGTCGAACCAGAGTGTCGGATCGCGGTCCCACAGACGCCTAGCGAAATCGGACGCCTCCCACTCGGCGAGGCGAGTGTCGATGGCGGGTTGAACGTCCCCGGCGTTGATCTCGAGGCCGACGCTCACGAGCGTTCCTGCTGAGCCTCGATCGCGGCAAGGAGGCCATCGAACGCACCTGCGAACGATGCGACGCCCTCGACCTGGAGTTCTTCGGTGATCGCATCAACGTCGATGCCGAGGCTCGCGAGATCGGCGAAGTGCTGCTCCGCTGCATCGACGTCACTTGTCAGTGCTGTTGCGTCCACGATGCCGTGGTCTCTGAATGCGTCGATGGTCGCCGGCGGAACCGTGTTCACGGTATTGGGTCCGATGAGTTCTGCAACGTACAGGACGTCGGAGTAGGCCGGGTCCTTGGTCGAGGTCGAAGCCCAGAGTGGGCGTTGGGCCCTCGCTCCACGAGAGCGGGCCAGGTCGAATGTTGAGCCTTCGAAGATCTCCTGATAGCGTCGATAGGCGAGTTTGGCGTTCGCCACGGCGGCAATTCCTCGAAGCTCGAGAGCCTCATCCGTGCCGATGTCGCTCAGTGCAGCGTCGATCTTGCCGTCGACGCGGCTGACGAAGAACGATGCGACCGAAGCGAGTCGTTCGGGATGCTCACAGCGCTCGGCGCCTCGAACGTATGCCATCGCAACGGCTTCGTAGTCCGCCATGCTGAACATCAGAGTGGCGTTGATGTTGACGCCGGCTGCGGTGAGTTCCTCGATGGCGACGATGCCGGCAGGTGTTGCAGGGACCTTGACCATGAGGTTCGGGCGATCAACCCAACCCCACAACCGGAGTGCGTCGGCGATCGTGCCCTCAGCGTCATCGGCGAGCGTCGGGGAGACCTCAAGGCTGACGTAGCCATCGGCGCCATCAGTGGCGTCGTAGACACCGCGGAGGGCATCCGCTGCCCCTCGAACGTCTTCAACGGCGAGTGTTTCGAAGACGGAGAGGGCGTCTCCGTCTGCGGTGGTGATGGCCGAATCGTAGAGGTTCGACCCGGCGATAGCGCTCTCGAAGATCGAGGGGTTGGATGTTACGCCGGTGATGCCTTCGTCGATGAGGGCCTCGAGCTCGCCGTTGGTCACCATGTCGCGGCGGATGAAGTCGAGCCAGACGCTCTGACCGGCGGCAGCGATTTCTGTCAGTTGAGCCATTGTTCTCTCCAAG
>JAOZMA010000323.1 GCA_029934555.1 Acidimicrobiia bacterium
CGCCCTTCGGCTTGTTGCCCTTGCGGTGCTGCCACACGGCGAAGCCATTCCCCGCGAGCATGGCAACGCCGATCGCCAAGACCATCAGCACTAGCAATCGGTCCAGATCGAATATCTCAACGAAGTCGACGTCGTTCACAACCGGCACGGTAGCCAGCATGGTGTGTTCGGCCGGGAGGGTGCGCCTAGCTCGCATTCTCGATACCCTGATTGCAGGCCCCCGTGTTCGATCCGGGGGCATTGTTCATGAACCATCGAAATCAATCGATGCCATCTCAGAGCCGACTGCTTGCTGTGCGTAGGGCCACGCTGCCGTGGGCTCTCTGGGTATTCGGCCTCTCGACGACCCTGCTGCTCGTCGGTCTGTGGGGACGCGCCGTCACCGTGGACGACGATGTGATCGCCCGATCCACCGAAGCTGCACTATCCGCGGACCTCGTTACCGAGCGTGTTTACGACTGGATCGGCTCCGGTCTTATCGCTGCGACGGGGATCACCGACGCGGAGTCCGAACGAGTCCTGGACGAAGTTCGCAGCCGCCCCGCCGCCGCGGGTGCTATCGATGCCCTCATCGACGACGTCGTTCGGGCGTTGATCGCCCCACCGGGGGCCGAGACCAGTATTGACGTTGCCGCGGCGCTCACCCCGCTCGTTCCGGAGGTGGTGTCCGAACTCGGGGAACAAGGGATCGACGTTCCGGCCGGTGCCGTCGAAGCGGCGGTGGAAGACCTCGACCCCGTCACGCTCGATACCGGGGAAGCAGTATCGGTGGGGGTTGTCACCGATCAAGCCAGGGGAGTACTCACTCGCGGAGTCGTTTTCGCAGCGTTCATGCTCATCGTCGCGGGGAGTGTGGCGGTCGTTCTCGCCGAGGACCGCTGGCCCATGGTTCGGTCGCTCGCGACACGGGTCTCGTTCTCTGCCCTGTCGTTCGCTGCGCTGTTCCGGATCGGCGGGTGGGCGCTGGACCCCGACGGAGGTCGATCTCCGCTGCGTCGGAGCGGGTCGATCCTGGTGGGGAGCAATCTTGACGTGTTCCTCATCACCGCCGGACTTGCAGCAGCGGTCGCCGTCACCATCTGGCTGATCCGCCGCCCCCCATCGCAGGTGTCTGGCGTCGATAGCGGCACGGTATCGCCGGCGGCTTCTATGCCAGACCCCGAGGTCGGGGAGACCGAGGACACGTCAACGCAAGAGCTCGTCTCCGTCTGAGAGTCCGGCTCGGGTATCTCTTGGACCGGTCGTGGTCGAGCGCGACACTACGCTCCCGACGATGGCCGCTGAATCCAAACGACTCGTGATCCTTGCGCTCATAGCGAACGTCGGGATAGCGATCACGAAATTCGGTGCTGCAGCGATCTCAGGGAGCAGCGCCATGCTCTCCGAGGGCATCCACTCGCTCGCCGACTCTGCGAACCAGTTGTTCCTTCTCCGTGGCCATGCAGCGTCGAGATATGACGCCAGCGTTCAGCACCCCTATGGGCGGGGCATGGAGATCTACTTCTGGAGCTTCATGGTCGCCGTCTTCCTGTTCGTCGGAGGGTCGGTCCTCTCTATCGTCATGGGCGTCGACAAGATTCGCCACCCGCACGGCCACGGAGGTGAGGGGTTCTGGCTATCGATGGGTGTGCTGGTGATCGCTGCCCTTTTCGAAGGTCTAATCGCATTCCGCCCCGCGCTGAAGCAGTTCAACAAGCAACGCGCGGGCCGGACCATCACCAAGACCGTCAAGGAATCGAAGGACCCTTCTCTCCTCGTCGTGCTTTTCGAAGACAGCGCTGCGATCGTCGGACTGTTCATAGCGGCGGTGGGCCTCACCGCCGCGTACTTGACCGAGAACGCCCTGTGGGACGGCATCGCGTCGGTGCTGATCGGGTTGCTCCTCGCCGGGGTCGCATTCATCCTTGCCATCGAGATGAAGTCTCTCCTCATCGGAGAATCGGCGACCCGCGAAGAACGAGCGAAGATCCGGACCGCTGCCCTGTCGGTAGGTGAAGTGAAGACCGTCGACCGACTCCTCACTATGCAACTCGCACCGGATGAGATCCTCGTCACGATGGATCTCGATTTCGATGAAGGGATCGGCGGGGACGACATCGAGAGCGCCATCGTCGAGATCGAGCAGAGGATCAGCGAGGCCGTTCCATCGGCGACACGGATCTTCATCGAACCGGTGGATCGATGAGGGCGTCGGCACCGGGATCATCCGGCAACCTCGGACCGGGGTTCGACGTTCTCGGGTTGGCCGTCGACTTGCGATGCGTTGTCGAGGCCGCACCCGCCGATCAGATGACGGTCGATGACGGGGACGGGCCGGTTGCTCTGCTTGCGGGAGACATGCTGTTCGACACCGTGATGGCCGCCACGAATCGGCCCATGGCACTCACCGTGGACAACGCGATCCCCCGGGCTCGAGGTCTGGGATCATCGTCGGCAGTCACCACAGCCGCTGCCGCTGCGGCCCAGCGGACGATGGGCATCGAGCCTGTGAGAGAAGACATCTACGAGATCATCACCGCGATCGAAGGGCACGGTGACAATGCTGCCCCTGCGGTGTGGGGTGGCCTCATGGCCGTCGGATCGAACGGACCGTATGCACTCGAGATGAACGACCGGCTGATACCTATCGTCGGCATCCCGGATGCGCGACTATCGACGAAACACGCCAGGGAGGTCGTGCCGTCGGAGGTCCCGCTGTCCGCGGCCGTCCGCAATGTTTCGAGGGCAGTTCTTCTCGTGGAGGGGCTCCGGACCGGAGATCCCGATGCACTCGCA
>JAOZMA010000324.1 GCA_029934555.1 Acidimicrobiia bacterium
ACCTCAAGGCTGAAGAAGCCAAAGCTGCTGGAGACACCGCCGGTGTCACCAAGTGGACGAACATCGCCCAGGGACAGGCCACGAAGCTCCAGGCCGCCGAGAACAACCTCACATCCCTCAAGGGGCAGTATGGGACGGCGATTACCCAGGCCGATGATGCCAAGCGTGCTGTGCAGGCCAACGCCGCCAAACTGCAGGAGCTCTCCGCGAGGCAGATGGAGCTGCTCGGCTCGCTCGAGCAGGCGAAGATGCAGGAGGCGGTCAACGCTGCGGTTCAGTCGATGTCGGCGACGCTCGATGATGAGACGCCGACCCTCGAATCCGTCGAGGAGAAGATCGACAAGCGCAAGGCGCAGGCGATGGCGAACGCTGAGGTCTTCGACGTGACTCCCGAGGGCGGCGAGGCAGAGCTTCGCCAGGCCATGAACGAGGCGCAGGCCGACGCCAAGCTCGAAGAGTTGAAAGCGGAGTTGGGGCTCACCACCGGTGGAGAAGCCACACGATCCGACAGCGGTGAGACGTCAGGACTCGAAGCGTAGGGAGCAGCCCAGACGGCTCGCTGCCTACGCGCTCCAAGGAGCGTGAGTTGATGACCATGCCAACAGATCTCGAGATCGCGCGCAACGCCAAGCTTCGGCGGATCGAAGACATCGCCGACGGGATGGGTATCCCGGCCGATGATGTCGAGCACTACGGCCGCGAGATGGCGAAGATCTCGCTGGCGGCGGTCGATCGGATGGGTCCGCCCCGGGCGAAATACGTGTTGGTCACGGCGACGAGTCCGACCCCACTCGGAGAAGGCAAGACGACGATCGCAATCGGGCTTGCGCAGGGTTTCAAGCACATCGAACGGCAGGCAGTCGTCACTCTGAGACAGCCATCGCTCGGACCGACATTCGGTATCAAGGGTGGAGCAGCCGGCGGTGGCTACTCACAGGTCGTTCCGATGGAACAGATGAACCTCCACCTCACCGGTGACTTCCATGCCGTTTCGGCGGCGAACAACCTCATCTCGGCGCTGATCGACAATCAGATCTACCACGGCAATCAGCTGTCGATCGGGACGGACGATGTGACCTGGCGGCGTGTTCTCGACGTCAATGACCGCACGTTGCGCGATGTGGTGACCGGCCTCGGAGGCAAGATCAACGGCGTGCCGCGCGAGACCGGATTCGACATAACTGCAGCCTCGGAGATCATGGCCATGTTGGGGCTTGCGACCAGTCTCGCGGGTCTTCGCGAGATGCTGGGCCGAACCGTCATCGGCTTCGATCGTCATCGGCAACCGGTTACAGCAGAAGAGGTCCAGGCAGCCGGATCGGCGGCTGTGCTGCTCAAAGACGCGCTGTCTCCCAATCTGATGCAGACGCTCGAAGGCACACCCGCCATCGTGCACACCGGACCGTTCGCGAACATCGCACACGGGAACTCGTCGATCGTCGGTGACTACATCGGTATTCGGGGCGGCGACTATCTGATCACGGAGGCCGGCTTCGGCTCGGACATCGGAGCGGAGAAGTTCTTCAATCTCAAGTGCAGAGCCTCCGGTCTCGCGCCCGATGCGGCGGTCATCGTGACCACCGTGAGGTCGATGAAGTTCCACTCCAAGAAGCACAGCATCAAGGCAGGCCGGCCTCTTCCATCCGCCATCCTCGAAGAGAGCCCCGGTGACGTTCTGGAGGGGACGGCGAATCTCCGTCAGCACATCCGCATCGTGCGGCGCCACGGTGTTACACCCGTCGTCGCCATCAACGGATTTCCGACCGATTTCGCATCGGAGCATGAGGTCATCGCCCGTGTCTGTGAAGAAGAGGGTGTCCGATGGGCCGTGTCCCAGCCGTTCACAGAGGGCGGTCCGGGCATGGTCGACCTGGCGCGTGCCGTCGAGGACGCCGCGACTGTTGGATCGAGCTTCGAACTGCTCTACCCCGATGAGATGCCGCTTCGTCAGAAGATCGAGACGATCGCCACCGATGTCTACGGCGCCGATGGCGTGAAGTTCGACGCCAAGGCAGAGCGGCAACTCGTTCGCTATGAGGACCTCGGGTGGGGAAACCTTCCGATCTGCATGGCGAAGACTCAGTACTCGCTGAGCCACGACGCCTCGCTCCTCGGCGCCCCCACGGGTTGGATCCTTCGTGTGCGAGAGGTGCAAGCCTCGGTGGGCGCCGGTTTCATCCTCCCCTTGACAGGGACGATCAACCGGATGCCGGGCCTCGGAGCGCATCCGTCGGCCCATCGCATCGACATAGACGAGGACGGGAACGTGGTGGGGCTGAGCTGAGCGGAGCTCAGCAGCCAACAGTGAACAGCGGACAGCCGGAGGATTCCGCCTATCCCGTGACGAGTGTCGAGCGGAACTTCGTCATCATCCGGCGAAGATCAGCGATCCGTGAGCCCAGGTCGCTAGCGATCGTGGCGTTGATGTACTCGAGATCTCTCGCGAGAATGACGTAGTAGTCGACTTCGCTGAGGGATCCCAGAGCGATGCTCAGGAAACGGGCGAAGTCTGCCGAAGTCGGTCTCCCTGATCCTTCGGCAATGTTGGCCGGAACCGAGACACCCGCTCGTCGCATTTGGCTCACGAGCCCATAGCGTTCAGCTTGGGGGAACTCGCCGGTGATGCCATACACCGAGAGAACGAGTGCGTGACCCTGTTTCCAGATCTCGAACTGTTTGTAGTTGCGCATCCTTGAACAACTACCACCTGACGCGCGCGATTGGAAGACCATCGATAAGCCACCCTCGCTGTCCGCTGTCCGCTGTCCGCTGTC
>JAOZMA010000050.1 GCA_029934555.1 Acidimicrobiia bacterium
TAGGGGCCCGGTCGCTATGGGTCAGTTCACACTCACGGAGTTCCGCGCCGGTAGGGCGGGTGATGGCAACAATCACGATGGGAAAGGTACTACCTGTCGCTTCACCAGTTGGCGGTTAGGAGAGGCCGGGTCTCATCCGGTCGAAGAGCGGACCGTTCGCAATCTCGAGACCTGCGGCCAATCGGAATGGGATGGGATCCTGATCCGGCGGGCCGACGATCTGCATGCCGACGGGTACACCGGTGTTCGTGGAGATACCGATGGGCATGTTGAGCACCGGGAGCTTCCCGAGGACGTTGAAGGGGACGGTCATGACCATGGCGAGCATGTCACTGAGATTGGCTGAGTCTCCCGACCCCGGCTGACCGAAGTCGGCAGGGATCGACGTGGTCTCTACGGTCGGACACACGAGTACGTCGAAACCGGCCAGGAACACCTTCTGCTGCAACTTCGCGTACATCTCGTCGGCGTACTTCCAACTCTCCGTCCAGTCCTCGACGGAGACGGGCGGTTCGTCGAAGAATTCCCGGACATATGGCGTCAGTGCGTCGTAGCTACCCTCCGGAACAGATCTCCGCAGGATGTTCCCCATGAGGAACTGGAGATGTGTCTCAGCCGTCTCGAGGGCACGGTCGGTCCAACCCAGTTCAACGACATCAACCGACGCGCCCAACGAACGCAGCAGCTCACCGGTCGCTTCGAGGGTCTCGACGGTCTCGCGATCGGGGTTGAAGAAGTCGAGATCAATGCTCAGAGCAACGCGCATCCCTTCGAGAGACGGGTAGATGGCAGGGAGGTCGAGGGAAGGAAGCGAGTACATGTCGCTGAGCAGGGGCCCCGAGATAACGTTCTCGAAGAGGACGACGTCCGATACGGTGCGAGCGAGCGGACCCGATGCCGCATACGGCTCCCGATTCCACGGCCAGAACTCCGGGACACGACCCCACGGCGGCTTGAACCCAACCAGACCGTTCATCGCAGCGGGTATCCGAATGGAGCCACCGATGTCGCTCCCGCTGGCAAGGGTGGTCGACCCCGCCGCCAGGCTGGCGCCAGAACCTCCGGACGATCCGCCACTCGTTATGGCGAGATTCCACGGCGTGCGCGTGACGCCGTGGAGGAAGCTCCATGTGACGATGGCCGATGAGAACTCCGGTGCCGTCGTTCGAGCGTGGACGATTCCTCCTGCGTCGATGATGCGTTGCGCGATGGGGTCGGTTGTCGTCGCGATCTCGTCTTTGAACAGCACGGAACCCTGTGTCAATCGTTGACCGGCTATCTTCGGCTCATCCTTCACAGCGACGGGCAACCCTTCCAGAGGTCGAGCGGTCCCGGCGGCGTAGGCCTCTGCTGCTGAGCAAGCCTCGGCGGTGGCCTGCTCGTAGTAGGTGTCGGTGAAGGCGTTGACAAGGGGTTCGGTTGCTTCCGCTCTGGTGATCACCGCATCGAGGAGTTCGACGGGAGAGAGATCGCGACTGCGGAACGCTGCGACGGCGTCGGTCGCACTCAGATAGGCCAGGTCATCGGTCATGCGGCACCTCCGTACGGTCCGGCTCAGGCCCCCTCGTACACGATCTTCCCGTCGATCATCGTCTTCCAGATCGGAAGATCCGGAATCTCCTCGGGCGGCGTGTCGAAGAGATCGCCATCGATGACAACCAGATCGGCATGTTTCCCCGTCTCGATCGACCCGAGCCTGTCCTCGGCGAAGAGGGCATAGGCGGCGTCGATCGTGTGAGCTCGGACGGCCTCTTCGATGTTGAGCGTCTGATTGGTTCCGATGTCGAGACCGTTGATCGTCTTGCGCTGGAGAGCTGCGGAGATCGTGTCGAGCGGTCGGTACGAGGCTACGTCCGAGTCGCTGCTCAGAACGACGGTGACGCCGGCATCGAGTTCCGCACGGAACGGCTGGATCATGTGGGCCCGGTCACCGAGACGCTCGAGGAACTCATCACCGCTGTCGTAGAGATAGCCCGGCTGGTTGACGGCGATGACTCCCAGTCTTGCCATGCGCTGGATCTGATCCGGCGTGGGGCATCCGGCATGTTCGATGCGATGGCGGGCATCCGGTCGTGGATGAGCCAGGCTCGCGGCCTCGATCGCATCGAGCGTGGCCTCGATCGCCAGATCGCCCTGAGCGTGCACACCGACCTGCCATCCCTGTGAGTGAGCCTTGACGATCATGGCCCGCAGCTCGTCCTCCCCCCAGAAGAGACTGCCCCCGAACTCGCCGTGCTCACCGTACGGTTCCCAGAACGCTGCCGTCCCCCCGATGAGGGACCCATCCGCGTAGAACTTCATCGCACCGAGCCAGAACTCATCGTTCCCGAACGGCCCGGCCAACCCGATTGATCCGTACTCGTTGAGCTGATGTGAGAGGGGCATGCAGGCGGTTCTCACCCACCAATCTCCCCTCCGATACGCCTCCCGATAGCCCCGGAGTTCGCGGCTCGTTACCTGGGCATCACATACGGTGGTCAACCCGGCGGCGACGAAGGCACGGCCGGCACGGTCGACGGCGGCGACGAGGTCATCGAGCGATGCCTCGACGTGGAAGTTGGGTCCGTGTGATCCGATGTCGACCGCCGTTGGGATGATCAGACCCATGGCTGCGTCGAGGCAGAGGCCCGTCATGCGCCCTTGCTCATCGCGAACGAGTTGTCCGCCCTGTGGATCCGGGGTGTCGTCGCTGAGCCCCCGAGCCGCAAGAGCCGCGCTGTTGACGAGCACGTAGTGCCCAGACACGTGGAGCACGGCGACGGGATGTTCACCGGTGGCGCGATCGAGGTCCCAGCGGGTCGGTGTCTTGCCATACTTCGCGTGGTCAAACCCGGTCGCACTGATCCACTGCCCTGCCGGGGTGTCGGCGGCGGCGTCGGCAATGGCGGCTACGAGATCATCGACCGAGGCAACTCGGGGGTACTTCACATCGATCTGCGCGAGCATCTCGCCGGTGGCGAGGTAGTGATTATGAGCATCGATGAAGCCGGGCACGACCGTGCGACCGCCGAGGTCGATCTCCTCGGTGTCTGAACGCCGGACGGAGGAGTCGCTCCCGACGGCTTCGATCCTGCCATTGCGAACGGCGATCGCCTCCGCCCAAGGTTGATTGCGATCAGCCGTGAAGACGGATCCGTTGAATAGAACAAAGGTGTTGTTCACGAGAGAGTCATCCTTTCCGTAAGAAGATCAGTGACAGGCGACTGCAAGGGTGTGGGAACTGAGTTGGATACATGTGATGCGTGGCGTCCTTTTCCCTCCCTCAGGGGAGGGTGGCAGCGCCGCCAGGCGATGACGGGAGGGGTCAGAAGGTTCCTCATCTCGTTCGGCGTTTGACCCCCTCCGCCTCCTTCGTCGGCACCTCCCCCTGAGGGGGAGGAAGAAGACAGCGCCTTGTCCGCGTGTCTTCCAAGTACCGTGACCGCGAGATGCTGCAGGGTGATCCCTTGATCCACAAGATCACGTTCGCGGATCGGTCCAGCCGAAGTGGCAGGCGACCAGGTGTTCGGCGTCGGTTGGGGACTCTACGAGTTCGGGCTCTGACGCGGCGCAGATGTCCTGTGCCAAGGGACAGCGAGTCCGGAAACGACAGCCGGAGGGGAGATCGAGAGCGCTTGGAGGCTCACCGGTCAGGGCGGACTTGCCCGGCTCCTTCTTGACTCCGAACTTTGGTGCGGCGGCCATGAGTGCTCTCGTATACGGGTGGCGCGGATCGTTGAATACCTGCTCGGTCGGCCCGTCTTCCATGACTGTGCCCAGATACACGACGACCACCCGGTCACTGACGTGTCGCACGACGGCCAGGTCGTGCGAGATGAACAACAGCGTGAGTCCTAGTTCTCTGCGAAGGGAGTTGAACAGGTTCAGGATGGGTGCCTGGACGGAGACGTCGAGAGCAGCGACGGATTCGTCGGCGATCAGGATCTCCGGATCGAGGGCGAGCGCTCGAGCGATACCGACCCTCTGGCGTTGACCACCCGACATCCTCTTGGGATACGCAGGAAGTAGGGAGCGGGGAAGCTCGACGAGGTCCATCAGTTCGCCGCAGCGCTCGGGGACTTCCTTCTTGGGGACGATCTTGTGGACGGTGAGCAGTTCGGCGAGTGTGCGCTCGACGGTGAGCGACGGATTGAGCGACGACCCGGGATCCTGGAAGACCATCTGGATGCGTCGTGTTGTGGCCTTGTCCCGTTTCTCGGTGAGTGGCTGCCCGTCGAGTTCGACCGAACCCGCGGTGATCGGAACGAGGCCGACGATCGCCTTGGCGATGGTCGATTTGCCGCATCCAGATTCACCGACGATCCCCACGGATTCTGACCGTTCGACTTCGAACGAGACGTTGTCGACCGCCTTCAGGTCGGGCGGCGGCTGACCCCGTAGGCGGGCTGCGATTGCCGATCCGATCCGGAAGTTGACGGTCAGGTTCTTGACTTCTAGGAGTGCGGTCATGGCTGGGCCAGTACTTCTGGATGGATGCACGCGGTTGCCCGGTCGTCTGATGTGGGTCTCAGCTCGTAAGTCGTCTGCGTGCAGTCATCCCGGGCGAATGCACAGCGGGGAGCGAAGCGGCAGCCGGATGCGAAGGCACCCGGGTCCGGTGGATGTCCGGGAATGCCCTGAAGCTCTTCCGAGGTTCCCTGGAAGGAGGGGACCGACGCCATCAACGCTGCGGTGTACGGATGATTGGGCTGGGAGATGACATCGTCGGCGGGACCGATCTCGACGATCTGGCCCGCGTACATGATGGCGAGGCGATCGCAGAGTTCACCCAGCACTGCGATGTCGTGTGACACGAAGATGATCGCCATCTCGAGACGTCCACGCAGTTCCTGGAGAAGACCGAGGATCTGGTCCTGGACGGATACGTCGAGAGCAGTGGTGGGCTCATCGCACAACAACAGTTTTGGCTCGGTGGAGAGTGCGGTGGCGATCATCACCCGCTGGCGGAGTCCACCGGAGAGTTGATGTGGCCACATACGGGCCCGTCGCTCCGGTGAGGGTATCCCGACGAGACGCATCAACTCGATGGCCCTGGTTCGGGCGTCCGCCTTGCTCATTCCCTGGTGGATGCGGGGGCCCTCAGCGATGTGGTCGCCGACCCGCATCGTCGGGTTGAGGGCCGTCATCGGTTCCTGGAAGATGATCGAGATACCGTGCCCGTGCACCTCCGTTGGCTCGAAGGGTGCCGGCCGGCCACCATCATTCGAGAACCGGAGATCCCCCTCAGCGACTCCGCCTTTCGGCAAGAGACCGAGGATGGAACGCAGCGTGAGCGTCTTCCCCGAACCAGATTCCCCTGCGATGCCGAGGATCTCGCCGCGATCGAGCGTCAGGGATACGCCGTCCACCGGGGTGATGGGGAGACCCCGGCGCTGCATCGTGACATGCAGATCGGAGACTTCGAGGAGATGCTCGCTCATCGTTCCAGGGCCTCCTCTGCGGTTTCGCCCACAAGCGACATTCCGAGTCCGAGTCCCACGATCACAATCCCGGGAACAGTGGCGAACCACCAGTTCGTGCGGATGAACGGCTGGCCTTCGGCGATCATCGCACCCCACTCCGGGGTAGGAGGAGGAATGCCCAATCCCAGGAAGGAGAATGCGGCCAGGGCAAGAGTGGCGAACACGATGTCGGACGGCAGATAGACGACGGCCTGGCTGATGACGTTGGGGAACACGTGGACCCTGAGGATGCGGAATCGCGACAGTCCGGCAACACGGGCGGCGTGAACGTAGTCGAGGCCGCGAACGCGCAGTACCTCGCTTCGAACCAGTCTTGCGTATGCGACCCAACCCAGGATCGTGAAGGCGAAGATGATGGAACTGGCGCCCTGACCGAGGGCGAAGACAAGGGCGATGATCAGTATGTAGGCAGGGAAGGCCTGGACGATGTCGGACACGCGCATGATCACCGAGTCCACCCACCCACCGAAGTAGCCGGCCATAGCGCCGAGGGCGACTCCGAGCAGTGCCGGGAGAAACGCTCCGAGGAAACCGAGCGGCAGATCGATCCTTGTCGCATAGACGATGCGTGAGAAGATGTCGCGTCCGAGTTCGTCGGTGCCGAGGATGTGTTCTGCTGTGGGCGATGCCAATCGAGTGATCGGATCGATCTCGATCGGATCATGGGTAGCGATCACGGGTGCGAAGAGCGCGACGAGCACATACAGGAGAACGATGGCGCCACCGATCTTCCCCTTCATCGGTATACGACGCCAGATGCTCCGCTCGTCGATCGGGATTGCACCCGAATCCAGGCTCGGGTCGGGCGAATCGGGTTCAGACGTGCTCTCGAGATATCCACTAGCGGTCATGATTCGATCTCCACTCGCGGATCCAGCATGGCTTGTGCGATGTCGGAGAGGAGGTATACGGCCACCACGATCACGGCGAACAGGAGCGTGTACCCCTGGATCGCCGGAAGGTCACGACCACGAGCCGCCAACACCAGACCCTGTCCCAGCCCCGGTAGGGCGAACGTTGTTTCGATGACGACGGCGCCGAACAGGAGGAACCCGATCTCCAGGGCCAGCACGGTCACGCTGGATACTGCTGCATTGCGGAGCACGAAGCGACGGACGAGTCGACTGCGGGAGCCACCGATGGAGCGACCCGTTGCAACGTAGTCCGAGTTCAACACCGAGATCGTTGAAGCGCGCAGGCTGCGGATGATGAAGGGAGAAGATCCGATGGCCAGCGTCAGTGCCGGCAGGAATATCGATCGGACGTGTTCACCGAATGTTTCCCCGAACCCGCCGGGAGGGAACCATCCGGTGGGGAGTGCAACGAGGAGGAGGAGCATGACACCGACCCAGAACGCGGGCATGCTCAGGCCGAGCAATCCGGCACCGCGAATGACCTGGTCGGCCGCTTTGCCACGATAAAGAGCGGCAGCAATCGCGGCTGGTATCGAGATCAACAGTGTCATGAGGACCCCCGCTGTCAACAGCCAGGCGGTGACGACCATACGGTCCGCAATCATCGACGTGACAGGCTTCTTCGATTTGTAGGAGTACCCGAGATCGCCTTGCGCGAGCTGGCCGACGTAGCGACCGTACTGAACGAGCACATGGTCATCCAGCCCCATCTCTGCGCGCACTTCTTCGAGTTGTTCCTGTGTTGCGCGAAGCCCGACGATCTGACGCACGGGGTCGCCTGGTGTGATCTGCAGGAGCAGGAACACGACAAGCACGATCCCGAGCATCATCGGAATCACTTGAAGAAGGCGCTTCGCAATGAAGCTGAATCTCCCCAAACCGCTCCTTCGTTGTTGCGAGGGGGCACCGGCTGTAACCGGTGCCCCCTCGGTCGGTTGTTGGCTAGCTGCCCGAGATCGTGTCGTAGTAGTACAAACCCCATGGCGCCGACCAGAAGCCCGATAGGTTCGGGTTCACGGCGTGGAGATACGATCCCTGCGCATACGCGATGGCTGCTGCTGCGTCGATCGCATCATCCTGGATCTGAGCAATCACTGCCTCTTGGTCCGCTGGTGTTTCCGCCTCCGCATAGGCGAAGAACTGCTCGGTCAGTGTGTCGATCTCATATCCGGAGAAGAGCCAGCCGGTGGCCATGATCCAGTTCATCGGATCGGCCGAGTCCGGTTGGATCGCACCGTAGGTCCACATTGCAATGTCCGACTCGAGCGACCACGCGGCGTCGATGAACGCCAGCGTCTCGAGGCCGTTCAACTGCAGGTCGAATCCGATCTCCGCCAGGTTCGCTTGAAGAACCTGAGCGACGAGGGTGTCTTCATCGCTTCCCGAGTCGTAAACGAGCTCCACCGATCCGCCGTCGGGCGCCGACGACCCGGCAAGCAGGTCCTTCGCCTTGGCTAGATCGAGCCGGTAGTACGGCTTGGTGGGAGGGACCCAGTTCCAGATGTTCGGAGCCATGATTCCGCTCGGCGGTTCGAAGTAGTCAGTACCCAACGCTGCACTGACCTGGTCGTAGTCGATCGCATACGCGATCGCCTGACGGACCTCGGGATCATCGAATGGCGGATTGAACACGTTCAAGCCGATGTGCGCTGTCGCGTGAGTCGTGCACTGATAGATGTCCGCCGCGTCATAGCGCGGTGCCGCTGTCGCTGACAGGTATTCGACGAGATCGGCTTCGCCGCCATCGAAGAGGATCTGACGCTCGGTCTCGTCGGCGATGACGTCCACGACCACCGTGTCGTAGTAGGGCCGTTCCGGATCGTAGAAGTACTCGTTGGCGGTGAACACCATCCGGCCACCCGTCGACCACTCGTCGATCTTGTATGGCCCTGCTCCGATGGGATTGGCGTAGTACTCGTCCTCGGTCATCCCACCGAAGTCCTTCGGCATGATGCCCGCTACCGATGAAGCCATGAGCGGCAGAATCGTGTTGTCGGGATACGCGAGCTCCAGGACAACCTCGCTACCTTCGCCGGTCACACCGACGATGGTCTCGAAGCTGATGCCGAAGTTGGGCCCCGCGGTCCACACATCGAGGGAGAAGGCGACGTCCTCCGCGGTCACCGGATCGCCGCTACTGAAGCGAGCGCCTTCCTTCAGCTTGAACGTGATCGTGAGCGCATCGGGGTCGTAGCTCCATTCCTCTGCCAGTCCATCCGCGAGGGACTTGCCGTCTGCGCCGAAGCGCAGCAGGGGTTCGATGACGGCAAGGTGGGACTGATAGGTCGACCACGCGGCCGCCTGGTCGAGCACCCATCCGTCGAACGATTCGAAGCGGACAACCTGAAGGGTGCCGTCTTCCTCACCGCCTCCGGCAGCCGTCGTTTCGGATGCCTGTGTCGTCTCAGTCCCTGCGGTCGTCGTTTCGGTTGTGTCTCCGCTGTCGTCGCTGCTGCATGCCGCAGCGAACATCGCGAGAACTGCCAACAAGGCAATCGCTGCCCGGTATCTCATGGTTGTTCCTCCGTTGTGTTGTGATCCGTCCGGCTGTCCGGCATTTCGGAAAGACGTCCGTACTGGTCCGGTCGTCGTGTGTAGAGCAGTCCAAAGGTGAGCCAGTCCCGTCTTTGGTCGAGGTCGAGGTCTGCAACAAGAACTGTGGGTTCGTCACGAGGGGCCTCGACGACGAGGCGCCCGTACGGATCCGAGATGAATGAGGACCCGTAGAAGGTGAGTGGCATCTCTGTTCCGATCCGGTTGACGGCCACCATGAACGTGGCGTTCGCCAGACCGTTGGCCGTGATCATCTGCCGCCACAGGGGCTGCGAGTCGAAGTCGTCGAGATGCGGTTCCGATCCAATGGCGGTCGGGTACACGATGATCTCGGCGCCCTCGAGGGAGTAGATCCGTGCGAGTTCGGGAAACCACTGATCCCAGCAGGTCGGGAGTCCGAAACGGGCGCCGGCCAGATCGACAACAGGGAAACCGGTGTCTCCCGGTGCGAAGTACCGGTCCTCGTGGTAGAACTCGAATTCGGGAATGTGGATCTTCCGTGTGCGGGCAAGGAGCGCACCCGACGGGTCCACAGCGATCGCGGTGTTGAAGCCGAGACCATCAGGGTCCCGTTCGTACAGTGATGCGTGGACGACTGCGCCCACCTCGGCCGCCATCTCCCGGGCGAACTCGATTGTGGGACCGTCCTCGACGTCTTCGACGTAGGTGTCGGCAGCGTCTCGATCGTCGGGGGTCACGGCGAAGTACGGAGCCAGCGTCAACTCCTGAAGGCAGATGACTTCTGCGCCCTGCGATGCAGCGAGACGGATACCCGTAGCGAGGGTCTCCTTGTGGGTCGCAGGATCAGGGTTCCACGCGCATTGGACTGCTCCAAGACGCAGCGGCTTCCGGCCGCTCGGTGGATCCAACCTCGCCGGCGAGGGGAGGGGATCATCGATTCGCGTGACAAGAGTGAAGTCCGTCACGATGTCACCATCGCCACGGTGTCGTCGGCCGGAGATGTGCGCAACAGGTCACGCCAAGTGGCCCCTTCTAGCAGAGCGGCTGGACGGCAGCCTAGCAAGTGATAGGCTCGGTGTCGATTGAGGTGCCCGGCCAGATTGGGTCCACCCGGAACCGGGATTCGAGACCCGTAGGATTGCACTGGTGCCGGCCATGGTTCGCGTCGGAGAGGCAGCCCGGCAGGGCTCATTGGAGGATGAGAGTGCCCAACGGAAGACTCGAAACGCTGCGGGATTGCGAAGACATCGTCTGCGGTGGTCTGTTCATGGGGACCGGCGGCGGTGGTGGTGTGGAGTGGGGCATGGGGATGCTTCTGCCGGCGCTCGATGAAGGACTCGATCTGACCTGGGTCGATGTCGACGACGTCCCTGACGAAGCATCCGCAGCGACCTGTTTCGGCATGGGGTCGATCGCACCCATGGGTCCGGAGGTCGACGAGGCTATCGCCGAGATGCACATCGAGGATCGATTCGGAGACAACTCGATGGCCGAGGCGGTGAAGGAGTTGGGCCGCTATCTGGGCGATCCCATCGGATGCCTTGTCGCCGGTGAGTTGGGAGCCGGGAACGTGCCCGCCTCGATCGTGACGGCGGCTCGTCTCGGAATCCCTCTCGTGGACGGCGATTACGCGGGCCGTGCGATTCCCGACGAGATGCAGACCATGCCGTACCTTGCGGGCAAGAACAGTTGGCCGCTCGCTTCTGTCGATCAATGGGGCAACATCGTGATCGTTGCCTACACCGTGAACCCTCACATGCTCGAGCGAATCGGGAAGATGCTCGCGGTTGCCGCCTTCACTGGCACCACGATGGCATCGACCGTGTTGCCCGCATCGGAGATGAAGGAGATCGTCGTTCGGGGGACGATCAGCAAGTGTCTCGCCATCGGGAGAGCGGTGCGAGCGGCCAATGAGAACGGCCAAGACCCGGTCGATGCAGCTCTCGCGGTCGTCGGCGGATGGCGGCTCTTCGAGGGGACCGTGGCGAAGAAGGAGTGGGAGGATCGAGATGGCTACATGTTCGGCACCGTCGAGATCGACGGCTCCGGCGCGTACGAGGGTGACACATTGCGTGTCTGGTTCAAGAACGAG
>JAOZMA010000325.1:0-1691 GCA_029934555.1 Acidimicrobiia bacterium
GCGACACACCCGCCATGTCGGCCACATCGATGATCGTTGGCCGATCGCTCCCGGTTCGTCGTTTCGCCATCACCCAATTCCCATTCTGTTGCTGTGCGTGGCTACACTAGCCGAACGAATGTGAACGTTCACTCACGTATGACGCAAGTCCGATATGGAGACAAGATACCGGTGTCACGGCGCGGCCGTCGGCATCACCCCTCGGTGACCGGGCCGGGGCTTCGGACAACCCGCGAGGGAGGGTGACCATGGATAGACGAAAGATCCTTGCCATGGTGGGACATCGTTGTGGCACAAGGATTTTCGCGCGGTTCCGGGCGGAGAGGCTCGCGTAGATTCCCCATGCCATACGTGACACCTCCCTGGACACAGATCATCGCTCACCGAGGCAACTCCGGGCCCCTGCCCGAGAACACACTGATCGCGATCGACAGTGCGATCGAGCTCGGCGTCGACATGGTCGAAATCGATGTGAGATTGACGAAGGACGGCGTCCCCATCCTCATGCACAGCGATCGAGTCGACGACACGACCTCTGGAACCGGTCTGGTGGCGAGCCTCACATGGGAAGAGCTCATGGTGCTCGATGCGGGCAGCTGGCGTGGCCCCGAATTCGCAGGTCAGTCGCTCTGCTCACTCCAGGAGGTCCTCGAATCGACGGCCGGTCGGGTTGCCCTGAATCTCGACATCAAGGACCCCGCCGCTGCCGAACCGACCGTCATCGCTGCAGTCGGAGCCGGCGCATCCGCAGGTGTGGCGATCACCGGATGTGGGGAGCCGTGCATTCGCAGGGTCGGGAGCCTTACAAGTGGAATCTCCACTCTGCTGAATTTGGATGAGTTACTCGCCGGCATCGATCCGACAGAGGCCCCCGCTGTCGCACTCCGAAGCATCGACACAGCAGCCGACATTGGAGCGGTGGCAATCAATGTGCCGCACACGTTGGTCGACACCAATCTGGTGGACAAGGCACACAACGCCGGCATCGGTGTCTGGGCGTTCACGATCGACGATGAGACTCGCTTTGTCGAGCTCATGGACATGGGCGTCGACTCCCTCACAACGAACTGGCCTGAGCGAATGCTTCCTCTGGCACGCGACAGAATCTCCAAAGACAGGATCAACCACCCATGAGTTGGATGAAGGCCCTCGCCGGGGCCTACCACACGGCATGTGAACGCTATCCAGGTGAGAAGCTGATGCTGGTGTCCGATATCGACGGCACCATCCTCGATATGCGATACCTGGTGACGTCTGTTCTCCAGGAGTATGACCAGGCACACGGCACCGCCTATTTCACACGGTTGAAACCCGCCGACATCGAGGTGCACGAGAACCACGTGGAGCGTCTTCTCGAGAGGCTGCACATTCCGGCCGATACCCGTCCGGCGATGATGGCCTGGTATCTGGATCGGCGGTGGCAGGAAGATGCGATGCTCAACTCCAACCGCCCGTTCCCCGGGGTCCTGCCGATGATCCGATGGTTCCAGCTGCAACCGAACACGACGGTCGGTCTACTCACCGGCAGGCCCGAAGCGCTCCGCACGGCAACGCTCCGCTCGCTGAATAGAGCGGGCGAGCCTCACCGGGTGGCATTCGATAGCGACGTGCTGCTCATGAACCCTGGAGAGTGGGAACAGGGCGTCGACAACGCGAAGGTCGCAGGATTGGAGAAGTTCGGAGCCATGGGT
>JAOZMA010000325.1:1701-2762 GCA_029934555.1 Acidimicrobiia bacterium
CCCACGTACTGAAGGCGCTCGCAGACGCGGGGAACGAGACGGAGCTGCTCCTCCTCCACGCCGACACGATCTTCGAGTCGCGCACGTCTTCGATGCCGCGCGACATCGTCCAGGGCAAGGATTATGCGCTCTCAGAACTGGTACCGAGCGAGGATGCCCTCCCTCACCGCGTCCAGTTGGTATGGCACGGCGTCAACGATCCGGCGAACCTGAAACAGTTCATCGCGTCGGGCGTGCAATGGGCCGAGATCGATGTACGTGATGACCCTTCCGGCGAGTTCATCCTGCGTCACGACTCCTTCGAGACCACACCCGCTCTCCCGGACGAGGACTGGTTGATCTACGACGAAGCGGTAGCTGAGCTTGCGAGCTCCGATGCCAGCATCAAGTTCGACATCAAGGGTGGAACCAACGTGCTCGATCGAGTGCTCGCGTCGGTTGCCGCACTACAACTCCCGGATGATCGGCTCTGGTTCAACGGCGACATCGAGGGAATCGGCGAGGAGGGGTTCCGGAAGATCCGGGCCACTCACCCGTCGGCGATCGTGCAGTGCCCGATCGGATGGTTGACCCCGCTCATCGAAGCCGCCCCTAATGAGGCGCACCGGATTCTCGAACTCTTGACCGATTGGGGCATGAGCCGATTCTCGGTGAACTGGATGAGCCCCAGCGCACGAAAGGTGCTCGAAATGCTGGCCGATTGGGGATACGAGGTCAATTTCTACGGAGTCCCGGATCTTGAAGGATTCCTCGAAGCGGTTGTTCTGCTGCCCTGCTCGGTCACCTCTGATTTCAACTTCCCGCAGTGGCATTTCTACGGTCTCGGTTCGGGTCAGAACGGGCATCGATTCACCTACGCGATCGAGGCCGCCACCAACGAAGACTGAGGGCCTTCGGATGTGGGTGGGGTCGGCAGCGTCCCGTTGAGTGGTGTAATCGAGGTTGTGCCTCTCAGCGATTGTTCCTGAAGCAACAGAGGACCGTTCTCCTGTCCCCCCGACGCATCGGCGGGGGGACACAGGCGGTCGGTTCTTGGGGACACCGCTCCTGCGTCGAAGGCA
>JAOZMA010000051.1:0-1427 GCA_029934555.1 Acidimicrobiia bacterium
GAATCCCACGACGGCTCCGTCGCCGTCTGGGATCTCGACGAACACCGTGCCGCCGTGGGCTTCGATGATCTGCTTCACGATCGAGAGCCCGAGGCCCGATCCAGGCATCGCTCGTGCGGAGGCCGAACGGTAGAACCGGTCGAACACACGAGCGCTATCCGCTTCATCGATTCCCGGGCCGTGGTCCCGAACAGCGACACGTCCGTCGGCGACCGTGACTTCGACCTGCTCTTCGTCGGCGCCCCACTTCAGAGCGTTGTCGACGAGATTGTCGATCGCCCGGGCAAGGGCGACCGGCCGACCGTGTACGGGGCTCCGCTCGGAATCAACTTCGATGTCGATGGTCGTGCGCCGTTCGGCCCGCTCGACCGAATGTCCGACGATGTCATCGAGGAACAGCTCCTCGATCGGCTCTTCGGTGTATCGATCAGATGCGACGTCCACAACCTCACCGACCAGCACCGAGAGATCCTTCACTTCCGCCTCAGCGGCCGTGATCAGTTCGAGACGCTGATCGTCGCTCAGGTTCTTCGTTCTGCCGAGCAACTCGATATTGGTGCGCAACGCCGTGAGCGGGGTTCGTAGTTCGTGCCCGGCGTCTCTCACCAGGCGCTGCTGCTCGGTGCGGCTCTCCTCAAGTGCCGCCAGCATGGCATTGAAATTGCGGGCGAGACGACCGATTTCGTCGTTCGGTCCAACCTCGATCCTTGCCCCCAGGTCCTGAGTCTCGGCCACGTGTTCGGCTGCTTCAGCGAGATCATCGATGGGTTTGATTGCGCTACGCGCCACGAGAACTCCGGCTCCTGCAGCAAGAAGGACGCCGATCAGGCCGACAAAGGAGAGAGCGATGGCAAGGCCTGCGAGCGTGGCATCCACCTCAGTGAGAGGCCTCGCCATCTGGACGAGACCGAGTGGGTCGGATACGAATGTGATCATCCGCACGTGGACGCCGTCGACGTCGTCGTCCGAAAGGATTGCCTGATTCAGGGCGACGGTGGCATCGGCCGCTGGGAGCGGAGCTTGCCCCTCAGGGATCAAGACGTCTCCGGTGGGCAACGTCACCTGGTAGTAGACGGTGTCGAACGACGGACCACGGCCACCGAGGAGACCGAGCGGTGGGCGTGACGCCCCTCCCCCACCGACGAGACCGTGAGCATCATCGGCGAGTCCCTGGATGATCAGGGCCCGCTCGATCAGGCTCTCATCTACCTCCGACCGAAGCTCCCGACGTGAGAGGAGAAATGCCGCTGCAGAGACGAGCACCACAGCAACGGCCACCGCCACGGCCGCCATGAGAACGATTCTGGTCCTGAGCTTCACGGTCTTCTCGGAGACGAAGTCACGACTCGTCGCGCAACGTATAGCCGACGCCGCGAACGGTGTGAATCAACCGGGATCGACCGGGGTCTTCCGTCTTTCGTCTGAGA
>JAOZMA010000051.1:1437-10909 GCA_029934555.1 Acidimicrobiia bacterium
ACGTACACATCCAATGAGTTGGACGACGTTTCGAAGTCGAATCCCCAGACGTCGCGATAGATCTGATCCCGGGTAGCCACCCGCCCTCCGGTTCGAAGAAGGACCTCAAGCAGATCGAATTCGGTCTTCGTGAGAGGCACGGGGTCACCCGACCGCGTAACGGTTCGGGTGCCGAGGTTCATCTCCAGGTCGGCGAATGAGAGAACATCTGATACGTCACCTGCCGACCGTCTGAGGAGGGCACGAATCCGAGCGAGCAGCTCCTCGAGGGCGAATGGTTTCGCCAGGTAGTCATCGGCTCCGGCATCGAGTCCGTCCACCCGGTCGGAGATCTCGGTGAGCGCCGTGAGCATCAGGACGGGGGTCGCGTCACCTTTCGCCCTGAGGCGTCGACACATCTCCAACCCGTCGACGAACGGCATCATGACATCGAGGACGATCACGTCCGGCGAATCGGCGACGACGGCTTCAAGTCCGCGTCCGCCGTCGGTCGCCGTCGCAACGTCATAACCCTCGAATGACAGAGCGCGATTCAGCGCAGCTCTCACATCTGGATCGTCTTCAACGATGAGCACCTTGGCGGTCTCCATGACACCTCCTGGTAAGAAGATAAGCCAAAGCCGTGAGAAGAGCCTGAATCGGACCTAAGAGGATCATGAGACACCAGACACCAGACACCGAAGCACCACTGCTCATGCCGATGTGCGCACAAACGTTCTTGACTGGTGACCGGCGACTGGGGACTGGCGACCCGTTCTCAGGCTCTTCTTACCTGTCGCTCAAGCTTGCTTCAGGTTCTTCTGTTTGACTACTCGTCGAACCTCGAGATATCACACATCGATTGGAGACCGAGATGAAACGCACCGTCATTATCCCCATACTGCTCGCCTTCGGATTGTTGGCTGCCGCATGTGGCGGAACAGACGCCGACTCGGGTGTGGCGTCGCTCGAAGACCAGACGCTGAGCGAGACAGTCGACGCTGCCATCCCCGACTCGGCTTCGCAGGAAGAAGCGGTGATGGCGTTCACGGTCTGCCTGCGCGACGAAGGACTATCCGTTGACGATCCGGTCGTCGACGATCAGGGCAATCTCCGTCCCCCGCGCATCCGTGACATCGAGAGTGTTGATCACGAAGTCGCCGAAGTCGCATTCGAGTCGTGCGGCGAGTATCTCGAAGATGTGACGTTCGGCCTCGAGTCAGAGGATCGAACCGAACGGGAAGATGAGCTCCTCGCCTTCGCTGCGTGTGCCCGTGAGAACGGCTACGACATGCCCGACCCGGACTTCTCCACTCCGCGGACACCGGGACAGGGTGGCGGCGGACCGTTCGGTGGCCTCGACAGGGAGGACCCGGCGTTCCAGACCGCCCTCGCCGCATGCAGCGACGTCTTCGGCGCCGGTGCTCCCATCCCCGGAACCGGTGGAGGAGGACAGGGCTGATGTCTGACACCCAGGACGAGATTGTGTCTGGAGACATCGATCCAGAACCAACCGCGGAATCCGTCACGCTCGATCCGATGGAACCGGTCGCGAGGCCGTGGTGGCGTCGCGCCTCCACCTGGATCATCGCCGTGGTGATCATCGCTCTCGGCGCTGCCGCCGCCTGGTTGATTGCTGGAAGTGACTCATCAACGACCACCGACACCGTGGCGACGCTGAAATTCGTTGAGGTAGAGAGAACGACGCTCGAAGACGTCACCTCTCTCGACGGAACCCTCGGATTCGTCGCCGGCGATCCGCTCGTATACGCCGGGTCACCGGATGAGATCGTCACGATCACCGCTGGTGCCCCGGGCACCATCACGTCGCTATCCGCTGAAGGATCGACCGTGGAAGAGGGAGAGATTCTCTACACCAAGGACGAACAACCCGTGATCGTGTTCTACGGCGAGATCCCCGCCTATCGAACGCTCAACTCGAGAGCGACCGACGGCTCCGACGTGCTCCAACTCGAAGAAGCCCTCACCCGTCTCGGATACGACGAAGACGAGGACTTCGATCTGGACGGCGACTTCACATACGCAACCCAACAGGCCATCAAGGCGCTTCAAGAGGATCTTGGTATCGACGAGACAGGTGCGCTCCAGAGCGGTTCCTACGTCTTTGCCGAAAGCCCGATCTTCATCGCGGAGACACTGGTCGAGACGGGATCACCCGTCAACACCGGTACCCCGGTCATCGCTACTTCCACTGTTCCAGGGGGAACCGTTACCGCCGTCGCGATCGAGGGAGAAGTTCTCGACCACGGAGACACGCTCTTCGTCGTCGAGGGTGATCCCGTGACGCTCTTCGTCACCGACGTTCCGTTCTACCGAACCCTCGCCGTCGGCTCGGTGGGTGACGACGTTCGGGTTCTCGAGGAATCTCTGGTGAGCTTCGGGTTCGACGCCAATGAAGAACTCATCATCAACAGTGTCTTCGATGACGCCACTGCGGACGCACTCGTTGCATGGCAGGCGTCGATCAGTGCACCGGTAGATGGCGTTCTCAACATCGGCGAGATCATGGTCACCGAGGACCCAATCCGAATCGCGGCCTCTCACATCAGTATCGGGACCAACGTCACGCCGGGAACACCGATCTATACACCGTCGACCTCGACATCGGTTGTCTCGGTGCGGCTCCCTGCCGAAGATCAGGAGCTCATCGTTGCCGGCGATTCCGTGGCGGTCGTGATGCCGAACGGCGATAGCGAGACAGCCTCCGTCACCTCAGTCGGGACCATCGCGATCCGGAGCCAGGAGTTCGGCACGTACTTCGAAGTCGAGATCACTCTCGACCGCCAGGGCGCGGCCACCGGTCTCGACGAAGCGCCGGTTGATGTCGAAGCCATCAACGATCGGGTCGAGGGAGTTCTCGTCGTCCCCGTCACCGCTCTTCTCGCTCTGGGCGAGGGCGGCTACGCCGTTCAGATCGACATCGGCAACGGGCAGACCCGCCTCATCGCCGTTGAGGCCGGCATGTATGCGGACGGCTCGGTGGAGGTCATATCGAGCGAACTCGAGCCCGGCATGAAGGTCGTCATTCCATGAGTCCCGCCGCATCAGCTTCGACACCAACGACGGTGGCGCCGAACGACGAGCGCACGGTGCTCGCCCTCTCGAACGTCACGAAGACCTATCCCGGCACGCCGCCGGTGCACGCCATCCGTGGCGTCGACCTCGACATCCGATCGGGCGAACTGGTATCCATCGTCGGGCCATCGGGATCGGGCAAGTCGACGCTGCTCCACATAGTCGGCACGCTCGATCGCGCGACGTCGGGCACCGTCTCGGTTGCCGGATACGACGTTGACGATCTCACCGACAAGCAGCTCTCCTCTCTGCGTTCGCGGCACATCGGTTTCGTCTTTCAACAGTTCTTCCTCCTGGCGGGAGAGACGGCGCTGGACAACGTGTCCGATGGACTCCTCTACACCGGGATGCCCCTCAATCACCGGAGGGTCCTGGCAGAACAGGCGTTGGATCAGGTCGGGCTCTCCCATCGCATGGGCCATGAGGCAACGAAGCTCTCCGGAGGGGAACGACAACGGGTCGCTATCGCTCGAGCCCTGATCGGCTCGCCCGACATCATCCTCGCCGACGAACCAACCGGCAACCTGGATAGCAAGTCCGGTGAAGACGTCGTTCGCCTCATCGAAGATCTCAATGCCGACGGCACGACGATCGTCGTCATCACCCACGACCACGAGATCGCATCCCGGTTTCCCCGTCAGGTCTCGCTTCTCGACGGGGAGGTCGTCGAGGACACACGGTCGGTCGAGCCTGAGGATCTGCGATGAAAGCCTCCCTCGAGCCATCTCGCCTTGCTCCCGCCGACATGATGAGGGCATCCCTCATCGGCCTGAGAACCCGTCGCCTGCGCTCGGTCCTCTCGGGTCTGGGAATCGTCATCGGTATCGCCGCGATGGTCGGCGTTCTCGGCCTCTCCGAATCCTCCAAATCAGACCTCCTCGCGCAGCTCGACCAGTTGGGAACGAACATGCTGCGGATCGAGGCCGGCTCCGGAATCGGAATCGGGACCGGCGAGCTTCCTGAGGATTCAACGGCGATGGTTTCGCGCGTCGGCCCGGTGGAACAAGTCGCATCGATCAGCGAAACGGAGGCGAGCGTCTACCGCACCGATCTCGTACCGGAAGGACAGACCGGCGGCATCACGGTCAAGGCCGTCGACGCGAACCTTCTCGCCACGCTGCAGGGCCAGATGGATTCGGGGATCTTCCTCGACGAGGCAGCCGGCGATCTTCCGGTCGTCGTGCTCGGTTCCGTTGCGGCGGAACGGCTCGGAGTGGCTGATGGCGCCGGTGGCACCGTCGTATGGCTCGGGGACAAGTGGTTCTCCGTCGTTGGAGTCATGGAGACGCTCGACCTTTCTCCTGATCTCGATCGCGCTGCCCTCGTGAGTTACTCGACGGCTGAGGAGTTCCTCGATCACGACGGAGTGCCAAGCACGATCTACGTCAGGAGTGACCCGGACGACATCGATGCCGTGCGTTCGGTCCTGCCGGCAACGGTCAACCCGGAGAGCCCCGATGAGGTCGAGGTCACCAGGCCGTCCGACGCACTCGAAGCGAAGGAGGCCGCCGACCAGGCGTTCACGAATCTCCTCCTCGGACTCGGCGCCGTTGCTCTCCTCGTCGGCGGTGTCGGGATCGCGAACGTGATGGTGATCTCGGTGCTCGAACGGCGTGGTGAGATCGGTCTCCGTCGTGCACTCGGCGCGACCAAAGGACACATCTCAATCCAGTTCCTCGGCGAATCTCTCATCCTCGCAACGCTCGGCGGACTCGGTGGTGTCGCTCTCGGCGGCGCGGTCACCGCCGCATATGCCTGGTCCCAGGGTTGGGACGTTCTGATCCCGGCCGTGGCGATCATCGGCGGCATGGGGGCCGCTCTCATCATCGGAGTCATCGCCGGTCTGTATCCGGCCATGCGTGCCGCCAGAGTGAGTCCAACGGAAGCGCTTCGGACGCTGTAGCTTCTGGCCCCGTGACATGGAACATCGAGGACCGAACAGTCGTGATCACCGGAGGCAACTCCGGAATTGGCTTCGCTACGGCCACTGAACTCGCCTGCCGGGGCGCCAATGTGGTGTTGACGGCGAGAAGCCCGGAGCGGGGTGGGGCCGCGGCTGATCGGATCAAGGCCGTGACCGGGCGGACGATCACACCAATGGTGCTCGATCTAGCATCGTTCGACTCGATACGGTCGTTCGCCGGCGACCTCAGCTCAACGTGTGGGCGCGTCGATGTCCTCGTGAACAATGCCGGGGGCTACGTGAGTCCGAGACGCGTCACCGCCGACGGCTACGAGTGGACGATCGGCGTCAATCACCTCGGTCCTTTTCTGCTGACCTGCCTATTGGCGTCCGACCCGGAGACGCTCCCCGACCGAATCGTCAACGTTGCCTCCGAGATGCACCGCAGCGCAAAGCACGACCTCGGATTCAGCGAACTGGAACCGACAGGCCGGTACCGCGGAACGGAGGCGTATGCGCGATCGAAGTTGGCCAACATCCTCTTCACCCGGGAACTGGCGCGACGACTCGAAGGAACGAGCAGCGCCACATTCGCACTGCATCCGGGGGTCGTCGCCACACGGATCGCCCAGGATGGTGACAGCAGACTCGCCTCGGCCCTGTGGAAAGCCGGCTCCCGGTGGATGCGCACACCGGAGGAAGGTGCCGCGACGTCCATTCACCTCGTGACAGAACCCGACATCGAGTCCCTCTCGGGTGGCTACTTCTCGGATGAGCGACTCATCGAACCGAATGAGGCGGCACTCGATGACGCCGCGGCCGCTCGACTCTGGGATGAGAGCGTTGCCGCCACGGAGTGCCGCACTCCGTGAGTCACCGGTACGCTGCGGCCTCATGACCGAGACCGACGCGGCCACATCTGAAGACCATTCCGTTCCCCAGCGGACCAAGCAACCGCTGTGGAAGCGGCTACTCCGGGCCGGTGTGACGATCCTCGTTCTCGTCCTCGTGTTCGGTTTCGTCCTTCCGAAACTCGCCGACTACCGGGCCGTCGCCGACCACATCGGTGACATCGAGCCGATCCAGTGGCTGCTCCTTGCGGTCTTCGCCGGGTGGTTCCTGGTCGCCTACGTGTTCGTGTTCATGTCAACGCTGCCGGGACTCCGCTTCCGGGAGGGGTTCGTCGTTCAGACAACCGCTACCGCGATCAACAACTCACTCCCCGCCGGCGGCGCTATCGCTCTCCCGGTCACCTACTCACAGTTCCTCTCGTGGGGCTTCACCCCTGAGGCCGTCACGGCTGCCTTGATCACCGCAGGGGTGTGGGATCAGCTCGCGCGTCTGGCGTTGCCGGTTCTGTCGGTCGCTGCGATCGCCCTCACGGGTGAGGCACTCTGGTGGATGTGGCTCGTCTCCCTCGCCGGCATCGTTGTCGTGGTTGGAGCGGTGTTGCTCATCTCCCTCGTCCTGCGCTCGGAATCGGCCGCCGTCGCACTCGGAAACTGGCTGAACGGGATCGTCAACTGGGGACTCAAGAAGATCAAGCGCGATCCGATCGACGCCGTCGCTGCAACGCTCAAGTTCCGGGACAACGTTCGCCATGTCGCTCAGTACCGGTGGAAGTGGGTGACCGCCGCAACGGTCGCGAACCATGCATCGATGGCGGCGCTGTTCGTTGTGTCGCTGAGGGCGGTCGGCGTGTCGAGTGACGACGTGTCGTTACCGTGGCTGCTCCTCGGATTCTCACTGGGGCGCCTGCTCGTGATGATCCCTGTGAGTCCGGGTGGCCTCGGTCTCGTTGATCTCGGATTCATCGGGTTGGTCTCGCTCGGGTGGGGCGCAGGAGCCGACGCCAATCTCATCTCAGCCGGGGTGCTCCTCTACCGGGCGCTGTCGTTCCTGCCGCCGATCCTGATCGGTCTCGCATCGTGGGTCTTCTGGAGGGCGAATCGGAGTTGGCGCCGGGATTGGCACGTCGAGCGCCGAGGCGACGTCGCCGCGACCTGAACCGCCGATTCTCTTTCCGCGGGCTGGGTGCGCCGCCGGCGAGGACTGCAACCCTGGGTACGCGTTTTCTTGGGGGGGGTTAGAAGATGGCGGCGATGAGGAGCGTGACCGCCTGCTGGAGGAGGATCCAGACCAGCCACCCTCCGATCGCCGTTCCGATCGCCCTTCCCGTCGAGAAGTCGAGGCCCTCGCGGATCGCGACCACCGACGCGACAAGCACCCACACCGCTGCCACCGGCCCGAGGTATGGGATCACTCCGATGACCCGCGGAGCCTGAGCGAACCCGAGGACACGGAGCATCTCTCCCACGTCGGTCGTACCTTTGAAGATCCTCCCACCGACGAACGACGTGGTCACGGCCCAGACGATCCAGCCCAGGACGGCGAAAAGCACACCGAGACCTACGACGAAGAAGATGCCACCACCATCGGGAATCGGGAAGTCGCCGAGTCCCATCCATCGTCGAGCCCCACTCCATAGATCCCCGCCTGCGGTGTTCTCGAAGCCGATCCATGAGCCGACCGCTGCCAGGGCATTGGCCACGACGACCACAACGAGAGCTTGCCGGGTCATGCTCGTCGTGCTCTCAGCGCGGTCGTAGAACTCGGGATCGAGTGCCGCAGCGCGGATCATGTTGCGTATCAAGGGCTTCCTCCCGGAGGACGCACGAACGATAGGGGTCTTACCGGTTCTCGATCCATCGACGAAGTGCTTCACCGATCTCGTCGGGTGAGTCTTCCTGAATGAAGTGGGTTCCAGCAACGCTCACTTCGGTCTGGTTCGGCCAGCCGCGGCAGAACTCGCGCGCTGGACCCACGAGAATCGCCCCCGGATCCGCGTCGATGAAGAGCTTCGGGACATCGCTCTCCGAGAGCCATCGTCCGTAGTCATCAACGATGACGGCGACGTCCGCCGGCTCTCCATCGATCGGGATCTCCCGCGGCCACGTCAGCGTGGGCCTCCGATCCTCTCCCGGATTCTGGAACGGCCGCCGGTACTCATCCATCTCGTTGTCGCTGAGGTCGCGCACCACGGAAGCAGGCAAGATTCGTTCCACGAACACGTTCTTCTCGAGCACGATCTCTTCACCGGACGAAGACCTCATCGCCTGGAATATCGGCTTTGAAAGCTCCGGCCAGTCGCTCCAAGCGACCGGGCTCACGATCGCCTCCATGTATGCGATGCCGGCGACCGCGTCACGGTGCCGGTTCGCCCAGTCGAAGCCGAGAGCCGAACCCCAGTCGTGGACGACCAACGTCACAGCGTCCTCGACGCCGACCGATTCGAGGAAGGCGTCGAGATACCGCCGGTGGTCGATGAAGCGGTACTCGAGGTCATGGACCTTGTCCGAGTCTCCCATGCCGATCAGGTCTGGAACGATGCATCGCCCCAGGTCAGCAACGTGGGGGATCACGTTCCTCCACAGGTACGACGACGTGGGATTCCCGTGGAGGAAAACGATCGGGTCGCCCTCCCCCACGTCGATGTAGGCCATCTCCGAATCGAGGACTTCTACGCGGTGTTTCTCCATGGGCCTCCTCCTGCGCTGAGAGTAGGCGATAGAACGGGGCGGTAGCATCGACCCGTGGCCACTCCCAAAATCACCCGACGCTCGCTCCTCACGGGCACACACGATGTGTCGGGACCGATCATCGTAATCGACACCTTCCGCGCGTTCACCACAGCGGCGTTCCTCCTCGACCGTGGCGTGGATCGAATCGTGCTCGTAGAGACCCTCAACGAGGCGCGCGATAGGTCCCGCTCGACCCCGGATTCGATCCTGTGTGGAGAGGAAGAAGGGCGCAGGCCCGACGACTTCGATCTCGGGAACTCCCCGGTCGAAACCGAGCGTCATCCAGATCCTGCAGATCGCGTCGTCGTCATGCGGACATCATCCGGCACACGCAGCGTCGTGAGCGCCCTTCGATCCGGAGCTGATCCCGTCTACGCCGCGAGCCTCGTTGTCGCCGGAGCCACAGCGTCTGCAGTTCGTGACCGGACACACGTCACGATCGTGGCGTCGGGGCTCAGTGGCGTCACGATCGCCGATGAGGACGAGGAGACCGCAGGTCTCATCGAGGACCGTCTTCTTCGGCAACTCGACGACCCGTACCGCATCGACCGCATCCGGTCCGGAACTGGCGCCGAACGCCTCAGCACCACCCCGTGGATCGACCCGAGTGATCTAGACCGATGCCTGGAAGTCGACCGCTTCAACTTCGCCATGCGAGTGGAGTTGGAGAAGGGGGTAGCGGTTCTTCGTCGCGAAGACGTCTGAGTCGCCAGACACCAGTCCCCAGTCCCGAGCCATGAGCAGGACCCGGAACCGCCTACCGAATACGGACTACGGACTACGGACCACGGACTACGGACTACGGACTACGGACTACTACGGACTACGGACTACGTCTGGCTCAAGATTCACCCCCGAAATTCCGATACGTACCAATGCGATGGAAAAAGAGACGCGACGAGGGTGCGACCCG
>JAOZMA010000326.1 GCA_029934555.1 Acidimicrobiia bacterium
ATCCCAGGCGATCTGAACGTCCGCTGTGGCGTCCGAGGTTCCCATTCTCCGGGTCAATCGACCCTTCGTCCTGAAAAGGGGCAGCAATACACATGAGTACCACGAGAGCCAGACTCCAGGAACTCGGTTTCGACGATCTCCGCTCCATGGCGGGCAAGGTCGAGGTAGACACCGAAGGACTGCAGAAGTCGAAGCTCATCGCCGCGATTCTCGATTCCGAGAAGTTCGACGCGTCGATGGTTCCCGAAGCCCCGGCCGAGACAGAGGCGCCGGCCAAGGCCACGCCGCGTTCCGACAACGGTCAACGCAAGGACAAGCAGGGTCAAGACAGCCGCGGAGACGGGCAGAACAGAAGCCGCCGCAATCGCCGCAACCGGACCCAGCGTGATCCGATCGACGAGTCGGAGTTGGAGACCCGAGAGGGCATCCTCGACATCCTTCCCGAGGGCTACGGATTTCTCCGTTCCGCGGGTTACCTCCCGGGCGACATGGACGCCTACGTGCCGGCGAACGTCGTCCGCAAGTCGAAGCTCCGCAAGGGCGACGTCGTCTCCGGTCCGGTCCGTCTGGCTCGTGGGAAAGAGAAGTTCCCGGCCCTGGTCCGTGCCACTGAGGTCAACGGTGGAGACCCGGAGGAAGCCGCCAAGCGACCACACTTCTCGAAGCTGACACCGCTGTTCCCCGACGTGCGTCTCCGCCTCGAAGTCGATGGCAAGTCCGACGATATCCAGCAGAGGATCATCGACCTCATCGCACCGATAGGGAAGGGCCAGCGCGGACTTATCGTCTCCCCGCCGAAGGCAGGAAAGACCACGGTCCTCCAGGACGTCGCTCACTCGATCACCGCGAACAACCCGGAATGCCACCTGATGGTCGTCCTCGTCGACGAACGTCCGGAAGAAGTCACCGAGATGCAGCGTTCGGTCAAGGGTGAGGTCATCTACTCCACCTTCGATCGCCCCGCAGAGGAGCACACACAGGTCTCTGAACTCGCCATCGAGCGGGCGAAGCGACTGGTCGAAACAGGGACAGACGTTGTCATCCTCCTCGACTCGATCACCCGTTTGGCGCGGGCACACAACCTCGCGACGCCGGCATCCGGCCGCATTCTCTCCGGTGGTGTCGACTCGACCGCCTTGTATCCGCCGAAGCGGTTCTTCGGAGCGGCTCGCAACATCGAAGAGGGCGGAAGCCTCACGATCCTTGCAACCGCTCTTGTTGAGACCGGCTCACGCATGGACGAGGTCATCTTCGAAGAGTTCAAGGGCACCGGCAACATGGAGCTCCGGCTCGACCGCAAGCTTGCCGACAAGCGCATCTACCCGGCCATCGACATCGAAGCCTCCGGTACACGGCGTGAAGAGCTTCTCTTCGACCGGGCCGAGCTCGTCGAGGTGTGGAAGCTGCGCAGGGTGCTCATGGCCCTAGAACCGGCCGCTGCCCTCGAGCTGCTCATCGATCGACTGAAGACGACGAAGTCGAACGCGGAGTTCCTGCTCAGCGTGGCAAAGTCGGGCCAGTAGACCCCTAGAGTTCCGAACGAAACAGGATCAGGAGACGACAACGTGAAGACCGGCATCCACCCCGAATACACCGAGAGCACCGTCACGTGCTCATGCGGCAACACGTTCACGACGCGTTCGACGGAGGCTGACCTCCACATCGAACTCTGTGATCAGTGCCATCCCTTCTATACCGGCAAGCAGCGCCTCGTCGACTCGGGTGGCCGGGTCGAGCGCTTCCGCAAGCGTTACGCGAACGCCGGCATCGACACCGGCACCACACCCGCCGAGGAGGGCGATTCCTCCAACGAGGACGCCTAGTTGAGCCGCCCTCCGGGCGCCAGCGTCGGCGGTCAGGCGGTCATCGAAGGTGTGATGATGCGCGCCCCCGAGGCGTGGGCCGTGGCGGTCCGTCGGCCCGACGGCGTCATCGAGGCGCAGAGCCACGATCTTCCCAGCATCACGAGTCGGTCCAAAGCAGCGAAGGTTCCGTTCCTTCGCGGGATCTTCGTGCTCGCCGATTCCCTGAACCTCGGCTTCCGGGCTCTCTCATGGTCGGCAGAGAAGGCCGGTGACGAAGAAGAGCAGGTGTCGCGCAGCCAGGTCATCTGGACGATGGTGCTCGCCGTCGTCCTTGCGATCGGGCTCTTCGTCCTCGTCCCCGTCGTCTCAGCAGAGTTCCTCAAGCGCTTCTTCTCCGCGTCGAATCTCGCGTTCGTGGTCATCGATGGTGTCATCCGGATCGCGCTCGTGGTCGGCTACATCTGGTTGATCGGACGTTCCGATGACATTCAACGCGTCTTCCAGTATCACGGTGCCGAGCACAAGACGATCCATGCATACGAGAACGGCGATCCGCTCGACGTGGTGTCGATCCAGAAGTACAGCCCCCGCCATCCCCGATGTGGCACGTCGTTCATCATCATCGTCGCGATGGTCGCGTTCTTCGTGTTCCTCCTCCTCGCCCCGCTGCCGTTCGTGTGGCAGGTCATCTCGAGGATCGTTCTCATCCCCGTCATCGCGGGCATCTCGTACGAAGTGTTGAAGGCTTCTGCCGGTCACAGCTGGCTCGCATGGGCGTCGCAACCCGGCATGTGGATCCAGTCGATCACGACGAAGGAGCCCGATGACGATCAGGTCGAAGTCGCCGTGGCTTCGCTTCTTGCAGCGCTCGACGAAGATGCGGTGAACGAGGTCAAGCAGCGGGGCCCAGTTGTCGCCGCAGCACTCGCTGCCGAGTACAA
>JAOZMA010000327.1 GCA_029934555.1 Acidimicrobiia bacterium
GTGACGATGATCACGGCCATGTCGCTGTCTGGGTCGGCGATGTTGACGGGCGCGGTATCCAGGGCCTGTCTGGTTGCGTGGCGCTCTGTTGCGGTGCTGATGAATGCTTCGTTCGGCAGTGTCTCGACTACCTCGGCCAGATTGCCCAGTGCGGTGACCTGTTCGGCGGGCAGGACGATAATTGCGAATGCGATCAAGGCGGCTGCTACTGCTGCAGCCGTGCCGGTGATCCAGCGTCGGGAAAGCCAGCGGACACGTCCAGCGACGGCCACGGGGGTCGCCGCGTCAGGGTCGATGGTTTCGACCGTCTCCCCGACCGACTCGCCGTTGATGGTTTGTTCGATGTGGTGTCGGAGCCGTTCGCGGCCTGCAGTCATCGCAGCGGAGTGGTCTTCGGGTTCTTCGACGTAGTCGGCGATGCGTTGGAGTTTGTCCATCAGATCACCTCCTTGCATCGGTCGAGCCGTTCGAGCTGTCTGCGCAGCTTGATACGAAGTCGGGAAAGGCGCGACCGGACGGTGCCTATGGGAACGTTCGTTGCCGCGGCGATCTCGGCGTAGGTCGCGTCGGCGAGGGCGTGGAGGTACAGCGTTTCGCGATGGTGTTCGTCCAGGCTATTGATGGCGTCGACGATGCCGGATTCCTCGACACAACGTTGTGCGTCGACGCGCCACGCAACGGTCGAGGCGTCATCGTGAGTCGAATCCCGACCATCAACGCGCCTCAGTGCCTTGGATTCGCGCAGGCGCCGTCGCGATTCGTTTGACGAGATGTGCGACGCGATCCTGTACAGCCACGGGAGACAGGTGCCGTGACCGAACGAGCGGTACCGGTGTCTCGCGTCGAACGCGCGTAGGAACACCTCGGACGCGACGTCGTCAGCGGCATCGCGCCCGAGGCGTCGCGTCACATACCGATGAATGCTCGGGTAGTGACGTTCGTAGATGACCTCGAACCGGCGCGGATCCGACAACGACTGGGAAATGATGTCGTCATCGCCACACCGATCCAGATCCGGGCTGCGCATCCGTAGAAGGCTATGTCCTAGGACAGGTACTTCACTGACCACACGTTGTCTTCGACCGTGCTGCTCAGGTTGTCGGTCGTACCCACACCGTATGTGGACGCGTAACTCCCGGTGCCGTTCGTGCCGGTGTAGTGCTTCAGCCAGGGACACCCGTTGAACGAACTCGACATCTGGGTGGCCATCCACGCCGGAGGGTTCCACCAACCGCCGGTGCACGACGAACCCGCCACCGTCAACGATGAACCCGTCCCGTACCTGGCGGTGTAGTGGATCCCGATCGTGTACGACGACACAGCAGCAACGCTCGACGACGCGAACTCCGACGGGCCCATGTCTGCCGGTAGAAGGACCTTGCCGCCGCTTGCATAGCTTGTGGCCTCTGTGAATGTTTCGAAACATCTCTCCGTCCCCATGATGAGTTCGCCATCGTCGGCCTCACCGACAACGTCGACAACGCAGTGCTGCTGTGCTCCAGCAGGCTGGCTCACAGCGGCAGCGCTCGCTGCCGGCACAACGGTTGCGACGGCTAGCGCGGCCGTGACAATTGCGACACGTACTCGCATTCGAAGACCCTTTCGATTGTCCAGCTGAGGGGCTCTGCCCCACGCCTACGGACATTTATCACCGCAGCCGCCCAGCGAGTTCCCGATTTCTCGGAGTCCTCCTCGATGGAACCGCCCCCCCCTCTTCGGGGATAACCAGCCAACGGCACCCACGAGATCAGACCTCAACACGCTTCGATCATCGGCCGGCGAGCCCCATGTGCCTTGAAGACCCGGCACACGGGAGCCTCGCCGGCCGGCCACCCTTCAACAGCGCGTGCCAGGAACAACCCCGCCGCCTCACCGGACACAATCCCGGATTCTGTCACCCTGGTCACCACCGAGCCCATCACTACCGCTGAGGGAACCCAATCCGCGCATGCGGAGATAGACAGAGCGTGAAGAATCCGACGACACATACCACAACCAGAGGTTGACAATGCCACGCAACGAACGCCACGTCGTACCGCACGGAAACGGATGGGCCATCCGCAAACCCGGGGCTGATCGAGTGAGCGACACCGCCGCCACACAACGCGGCGCCATCGACCGGGCACGCGAGATCCTCACAAACGACGGCGGAGGCGAAATCGTCATACACCGACCCGACGGCACAATTCGCGACAGCGACACCGTACCACCCGGCAACGACCCCAACCCGCCCCGAGACCGACGGTAAAACACCCGAACCGACGCCCCCGCCGAACAACGACCGCAGCCGAAGCAGCCAAAGAAGAAACGCACAGGTTCATCGGGAACCACCCCAACTAGTGCACAAGCCGGCGTCGCCCAGATTCCGTAGGGTCATCTCACTTGAACCAGCCGTACGGTACAGGCACTCTCCAAAACCCTCCTGCATTCGGCAGGCGCACGCGCCGAGAGGATGGAGCAGCAGCAGAACTCAGCCGCGGCATCCATACGAAAACCCTTCCAAGAAGACGCTCAACGCTGCACTCGCTGGAGAGGTACGTATCGGGGCTAGGGAACTCTCAAGACACGAAGTGGATCACGGTAGGCGGCGAAAATAGCTGGCGGCAACGAGGCAAGCATGACGGCCAAGGCCACAAGAATAGCAACACCCGCGGGGAACCCCCAGGGCGGTAGTTGGTTGATGTCGGCTGCGAGCACCGCGAGTCCGACGGCTGTGCCGACTGCAACTCCCGCGAGCGCTGGCA
>JAOZMA010000052.1 GCA_029934555.1 Acidimicrobiia bacterium
AAGCCCAGCAGGGTCGAAGCGTTCGTCGTCTTCGGGATCGTGCTCGGCATACCGCCTGACTTTCATCGAGCAACGGTTCTCGACGTCGCTGAGAACCCCTGTGTGGGTCTCGAGAGTCTGGTCGGCACGGTGGTTCGATTCGAGATCGCTGAGGGTCCGGACGAGAGTTTCGTCTTCGCCCAGGAGTTCCCGCCTCGGCGGCGATGCCGCAGCTTGCACCCGGCGACAGCGTGGTGCTCTCCCGGGTCACTCCGTCAGGCACAGCCGACGCAGTAGTGACTGGCCCGTGTTCGTTCGACGTCGAAACCCAATGTGTCTCGATCGAGTTGACGATCGACGACGGCGAGGGTGGCCGAGAAGCTACCTTCGGAGTGTTCCCGGGCGACGAACCTGTGGCCTTGGCGGCCGGGGACGAGGCGCTCGTGGATTTCACGTACGACAACGACGAGCTCGAGATCCTCTCGGTCCGACCTGCCGATCCCCAGTCGATATATCAGTTCGCCGACTTCGACCGCCGGATGGTGCTGATCATGGTGACGGTCGCGTTCGCTGTCGTCGTCGTTGCCCTCGGTGGCTGGCGCGGGGCCACGGCCCTCGTCGGTCTCGTTGCCGGCGTCGCGATCTTGTTGATGTTCGTGTTGCCGGCGATCCTCGACGGGCGGAGCCCCGTGCTCGTGGCGGTGTTCGGTTCTGCTGCGATCGCCTATGTAGCCATGTATCTCGCCCACGGCATCGATCGGATGACCACGATCGCTCTCATGGGTATGACGGCGGCCCTTGTCCTCACAGCGTTGCTCTCTTCCATCGTGGTTACGGCTGCACGCTTCACCGGGTTCGCCGTCGAGGAGACGTCGTTGCTGACGTTCTTCGATGGAGTTGACGTGAGCGGACTCCTGCTTGCCGGGATCGTGCTCGGTGCGGCCGGCGCCTTGGACGACGTTACGATCACACAGGCATCGACGGTGTGGGAGCTCCAGGAAGCGAATCCTTCACTGGATCGGAAGGGACGCTTCCGCGGTGCGATCAAGGTGGGGCGTGACCACATAGCGTCGATGGTCAACACGCTGCTTCTCACATACGCCGGCGCTTCGCTGCCTCTGCTCGTGTTGTTCGTGCTCGCCCACCAGTCGCTCGGAACCATCGCCAACAGCGAGGTCGTTGCCGTCGAGATCGTGCGGACTCTTGTGGGGAGCATCGGCCTCGTCGCAGCGGTTCCGCTCACGACCTGGCTTGCCGCACGCTTCTATCACCCGGATGGCGATCCGGTCACCTGACGCCGGGATGATGTTGCGGGTGGAGGGGTCAACCCCGGTCGCACACGTCTGGGGCGAAGATTCCAACGACCAGAGAGTCCGGTTCGGTGCCTCGGACGGGGCCCCACAGCAGGAGATCGCCCGTATCTGCTCCACGGAGTTCGAAGATCTCACCGACGGTGGGATCCAGTGAAAACTGGACGTCCTCGGTGGCGTAGATCCTCTGCAGATCCTCGACGGTATCTCCGGCCATCAATCCACTCTTGGTTGTGAGCTGGGTCGCGTCGGAATCCAGATCACCGAAACTGAGGTCCTGGCGGTAGCCGTTGAACACTTCCGTCGTGCCGTCTGTGGTGATGATCGCGGCGAGCGGTCCGAATCGAACGACTCGTTCCAGTTCGCCCGTGCAGACGCCCCATTGGCCGGTCGAGACCTGCCATCCGGTGTCCTGATCCGGCTCATCGAAGCTCGATGTCAGTCGGCCGACCGAGATGTCTGCCGGATCACCGAACGTCAGATTCGGAATGTCGTTGTCCTGAACCTGGATCCGGTCACTCATGAGCTTCATCTTGTCGACGGAGATCGGTGTGCCAACCGGCGGATACGGATCTGAGGGGGGTGTTGGTGTTACGGCCGTCGAAGAGGTGGTCGAGGCGTCGCCGGGTGCTGTTGACTCGGATCCTTCCGCTGACGTCGTCGTGGTTGTCGCTCCCGCTTCAACGGTGTCGTCACTCTTCAGGAGTTGGAAGACAGCAACGGAGAGCGCAACAAGCAGGAGGCCAACAACAAGACCGGTCAACAGAGGCGATCCCGGAGGCGTTGCAGCGGGTGTCTGCGGATCTTCGAGCGGCGGAATCGGGGCGTTGCCGGAGATATCCGTCAGATCGGAGTACGGATCGGTCCATCCTGGTGGATTGCCGTATGGGTCGTTCGGGTCGCTCACGCTGTGTCGGTCCTCCCGGAGGTTGCCCACATCTTACGACCAACCGAGCGGTGCGTCGTATCAGGATTGGTCGGGCGCCGCTGAACCCGATGACTCACCCTCCGCATCAGGATCCACGAGCAACGATGGATAGAACTCGTTGAGCACCTCGTCGAACGGGACCGTCGCACGAAGGATCGACTGTCCGGAGGTGGTCCTCCCGAGCTTCACCGGTATGACGAGGCGTTGGATCGTCGTGATGTCGATGTCCCGGAGGCTCCATCCGAGGCTGAGAGCATCGGAGAGCCCGAGCCCTTCATCCACGGTGAAAGCGTTCGAGAGCTCATCGATCTTATCCGAGAGATCGGAGGGTGATTCGAAGGTTCTGAGCTTGCTCGCCAGCTTCATGATGACATCCTGTTGGTGCTCGTTGCGCATGAGGTCGCCGGCTCCAGGTACGGAGCGCCATCGTCCGTCGACGAGCTGCTCCGTGTGTCTGGAGCGGACCCACGCGAGCGTCATAGCCCCGTCGGCATTGATGCATCCTCCAGGGAAGTCGAGTTCGGCTCTCCAGTCCTGAAGGGGATAGTCCGAGCAGAGCTCGACGCCCCCAACACCATCGATCACTTCCGCGAAACCCTCGAAGTCGAAGACGGCGAAGTTGTTGACCTTGATCCCGGTGAAGTCCTCCACCGTCAAGGAGAGCATCGTGGGAGCGTTGACGTCGCCGCATTCGCGGAACGTCGCATTGACGCGGCTGTAGCTGCTGGTGCACCGATTCGGCAAGTAGAGGTCGCGGGGGAGCGATACCATGAACGGATCGAGGTTCTCATCTGCCGGAAGAACCGTGAGGAGAATGACATCTGCGAGATCGGCTGCCTCATCGCTGCCGATCAGGAGGAGCGATCGATAGGCACCTTCGATCGTCGGTGCCGCTACGACGACCTCTTCGATGGGCGGAACGTCGGGGTCGTCTTCGACGACGTCGGCCGGAGGCGGGGCGGTGGTCGGCGGGAGCAGGACCTCAGCCTCGGAGGTGTCCATCGCTTGTCGTTCAACGCCGGACCAAGAGTTGTAGACCTGGAGAGCCGTGAACCCGGTGTAGATGACGGCTATCGCTACGAAGGCCGCTGCAGTTCGTTTGAGCATGCGGACGATGGGGAGGCGCCAGAACGACGGCGGCTTCGTCCGATTCTCGACGTATCCGATCACCGGGGCGCCGGCGGTGGTGAGTCGATCCCGGGTATCAACAACGGTTGCATCGGTCGCGGCGTCGGTGACGACGAGGATCGTCCCATCCGCGTGCGCGGCGAGGGGGGCGGTCGCTCCGTCCCAGGCGATCGGCGGCGCATCGATGAGAACGGCGTCGGCGCGTTCAGCGATCCGGCCGATCGATGCTGCCATGCCGGGTCCAGCGAGAGTGTCGTCGGACGCTCCATCCGGGGATCCCGATGGCACGATCGGCAGCGCGGAGTCCGGTCCGATCTCCCACATCCTGGCGGACTCGGCGAGAGTCGATGATCCGTCGGCAAGGTCGGTCAACCCGGGCTCAGATCCCGTGGATAGGAAGCGCGAGACCCCGTTCCCGTCTACGTCGCCGTCGATCAATGCCACCCGGCGCCCTCGCTGTGTCGCCGAGATAGCAAGATTGAGAGCGACGGTCGATGCTCCTTGTCCCGGGCCAGGGGAGGAGACGAGCAGAACCTGCCCGTTCGTATGCCCTTCGATCTCGGTGAGGAGTTCTCCATAGGCCTTGGTAGCGGCCGAATCGGCCTCGGTGAGTGTCGGCGTCGGCGTGGAGGCATCGTCGGGGATCGTGCCGAGACGCGGCACCCCGAGAATTCGAGCGAAGTCAGGAGGCCCGGAGACCGACCACCAGATCAGCCACACGATGCCCGTGACGAGTGCTGCGACAATGGCAGAGACCAGGACCCCACGGTTGGTGTCCCATGCAACGAGTCCGAGGATGAAGACGGCGATACCCGCCAACACCGACAGGACATTCGCCGGCGCGAATAGTCGGCGCCACCAGGGTGTGTCTGCGGAACTCAATGGTCCCCCCACGATCGCTTGCGGTCCATGTGGATGTTACTTCGGGAATCAGGTATCTGTCTCAGAGGGAGCAGGCATCGGGTGCGTAGATGCCCTCCACCCTGCCTGAGTCCTCGATCGACGAGACCGGTCCCCAGAGCAGCAGGTCATCGGCTTGTGAGAGCCGGAAGAGCCCGGTTCCTTCCGATGATACGTAGTCGATCTGATACGAAGAGTAGATCTGGTTGAGCGTTGAGATCGGATCGCCGACTCGGAGTCCTGAAGGTGTGGCGAGATCGAGATGCATCCTTGGCACGGTCTCGTCTTCGTATCGATAGCCTGCGAAGGTCCCGTCCGCGAACCCACCGGAGATGACAACGGTCAGACCGGCCCATCGAGCGAAACGCCCGTCGTCGTTGGCGCAGAGGCCCAGATCCTCTCCTGCGGAGCCGGTCTCCTCGGGTTCGCCAAGACTGGCGACGAGGCGACCGATGGCATCCGGAGCGGCATCATCGAATGTGATGGGGCCGATGCCGCTCGCCGTGAGGGTCAGCGCAGAGGCGGGGATCGCAACTCCCACAGCCTCGAACGACGATGGATCGGGGATGGTCGTGGTCGTGGTGCTGGTCGTTGTGGGGGCAACCGTCGTAGCGGGAGCAGGCGGAACGGTCGTTGGGGCGGCAGTAGTGGGCACTGCCGGGAGCGTCGTGACCGAGGCCGCCGTCGGTTCGTCCGTTCCATCGAGAACACCGAACGCGAAGAGGGCGATCACGGCGACGGCTACCGCAGCGATCAGTGCAGGGATGACCCACTTGAACCTCCCATTCGGATCCTGTGGAGGTTCATCGTTCGCGGGCGGTGGGCCGGCTTCGTCGGATGTAGACGCCGGTGGGGGTGGGGCCGGTGGGGGCGTTGTTTCGACAGTTGCCTGTCCACCGGCAGCGGCGACTCCTGCCATGACAGGGACACGATTCTCAGCCCGCGCGCCCACGCGAACATCGATCCACGGTCGACCGCATTGTGGACACCTCGTCTGGTCCGCCGGTCGAGCGGTTCCGCAGTACACACACAATGGGAGTTGGGTCGACGTAGACATTGCGGATGAGGATACGAACGGACCTGAGGAATCCAAGGATTTAGGATCCGACCGCTGCTCCGATCGCGTCAATCGTGAAGCGATGGCCGGATCAGTGCTTCCCAGATCCGAGGAGCGGCATCGTGTCGGCGCACGGTCGTGCATTCGACAACCAGTGCTGCGCTGTTACTGAGAGACTCGCCGCAGTGTCGGGTAACGTTGGGTTGTCGACGTCGCGACCGGGGTGCGAATCGACGGGGGCATTGCCGGGTTCGCATGATGCGGCGATGGACGGCTTCGATGAGTCATCGTGGTTCGGGTTGAAGGAGGCGACATGAGCGATCGAGAAAGTGGACCGGCGGATTGGGTCGTACCGGCGATCCTTGTGGGGGTCGGTGTCGGTCTTCTGCTCATCGTCGGACTCGTCATCGCCATCTACGACGACGATCAAGCCGAGGCTTCCGGATTGGTCTACGACCTCGAGGTGTACACGACCTGTCTGTCCGATCACGGTGCTGCTGTTCCTCTCATCGAGGCCCGTCGGGACGGCGGCTTCTCCGTGACGGTGCCCGGTTCGCTGGTCGAAGGAGACGTCGATGTTGCGACGTGGAGCGCTGCACACGATGAGTGCAGCGATGTGGCCCCGGACCTCTTCGGTGGACTCCTCGGGGGGATTTCGGGCGGGCTATTCGAGGGGTTCCTGCTGGATGGCTTCGCAGACGAATTCCTCCACGACGTCTGAGCCCAGGTTCGCTGTGTGGCCGTGACTGTCGAAGAGTTCGGGGGCGTGTTTGACCTCGACCCGTCACCCCCATCCGGGTCTCTTGGGAGAGCGATCGGACGGTCCCGGCTACCAGCGTCGCGCTATCCGCCGCCGCTCCGTACTCTTCGAGGGCGAGTCGATAGTTGAACTTCCGAAGATTCGGGGTTCACAAATCGGCCCGAATGTGTGATATTGAACTGTCCCGGACCCGTGGAGCGCATCACGGGATCGGAGCGGTGGGTGTACTGGATGACGTTGGTGGAGGATCACGCGATGACAAATGGCTCGAACACGACCAAGGCCGTCCTGAACCGAGCGGCGCGCGAGCGCGAGGAAGCGAAGGAGCGCGTCGACCGTGACACGCTCACTCGTACCCGTCGCGATCGTGACCGTTCCAAACTCACGGACGAGCGGGGACGGTTAACGACCGACCTGGTGAGTCAGTACCTGACCGCAATCGGCGAGTACGAACTGTTGACGGCCGAGACGGAAGTCGACTTCGCCCAGAAGATCGAAGCCGGTCAGACGGCACGGGATCGGCTTGACGAGGGCAACTTCAAGGGCAGGGCTGAGCAGATCACGCTTCGTCGTCAGGCCCGTCGAGGGCAGGAGGCCAAGGACGCCTTCCTCACGGCCAACCTTCGGCTCGTTGTCGCCAACGCACGTCGCTACGCCAACACTTCCGGCATCGATTTCCTGGACCTCATCCAGGAAGGCAATCTCGGTCTGATCCGTGCCGTCGAGAAGTTCGACTGGCGCAAGGGATTCAAGTTCTCGACGTATGCGACGTGGTGGATCCGCCAGGCCATTACGCGGGCTATCGCCGACAAGTCCAGAACGGTTCGGATCCCGGTCCACCTCCATGACACGCTCGCTGCGGTTCGTGCTGCACAGGCGAGTCTGAAGGCGGAGCTCGGTCGTGATCCGAAACCCGAGGAGATCGCCGAAGAGGCGGGCGTCGACGTCACCAAGGTCGAATTGGCGCTCAGCGTCGCCGACACGGTCTCGCTCGAGCAGCCGATCGGTGAGGATGGCGCCCAGCTCGGGGACTTCATCGAAGACGAAGAGGCCGTCGATCCGGTTCGTGTGACCGAGGAGATGGACATCGCGAACAGCCTCCGGAAGTCGATCGAACGGCTCCCTATGCGTGAGGGCCGCATCCTGGCGCTCCGGTATGGCTTCTACGACGGCGTTCCTCGTACGCTCGAGGAGATCGGCGACGAGTTCAACCTCACGCGAGAGCGTATCCGTCAGCTCGAGAAGCTGGCTCTCTGCCGGCTGCGTCATCCGAGCTTCGGGATTCGCGAGCAGGATCTCGTCTAGGACGATCCCGACCGATTCGTTCGACATCGACCCCATCGCGATTGCTAGCCTCTGGAGTGGAGCCGTCGGAGGGATTTCCCATGCGTGTCGAAGCACTTGTCAGCGGTGAGTCCGACGTGGTCGGGCCTGAGACCACACTTGGTGACGCCGCCGAAATACTGATCGCTCGATCGATCGGTGCGCTCGCAGTAGTCGACGGTCGCCGGCTGGTCGGGATCGTCACCGATCGTGACCTCGTGAGGGCGGTCTCTAAGGGTGCCGACCTTGAGGAGCCCGTCTCCGATTGGATGACCGATGGCCCCGACACGGTCTCCCCCGACGTGAGCGTGTCCGAAGCAGCTGAGTGGCTGATCGAGACCGGCTACCGGCATCTCCCCGTGGCTGTCGGCGACGAGCTGCTGGGTATCGTCGACATCCGCGACGTCCTCTGGACCCTCCGCAAAACCTAAAGCCGCGTACCCAGGGTTGCAGTCCCCGCCGGCGGCGCAGCCAGCCCGCGGAATGATGGCGGATCGAGACTCTAGATTTGCAACGGCGTATCTGGCATGTTGCACACATGAACCCAGACAGACTCGTATCTGAGATCGCTGCCAGCCAGGGCGGCGCGATCCGTCACGACCAGGCCCGCAAAAGTGGTCTCTCCAAAGGCCAGATTGATCGACGAGTGCGTGATGGTCGATGGACCGTGCTCGGGCACTTCGGGTATCGGATTATCGATATGCCGGGCGCCCTCAATCTTGTTCGTGCCGCTGTGGCGACGCTCCCGGATGCGGTCGTTTCACACGACACGGCGGCGGAACTGCACGACCTTCCCAAGTTGCGCCGCGGCGAGGCCACCGTGCTCGTCCACTCGCGAACAACCCATGAGTTCCCCGGTGTGACGGTTCGCCGGTGTCATGATCTTCTCGATGAGCACATCGTAGAGGTCGACGATCTCCCGGTCACTTCGATTCCGCGAACGATCGTCGACTTGTCCCGGTTTCTCACGACCAGACACCTCGGCGCGGTCCTCGGATCCGTGGTCGCCGACCGGCGTGCGGGCATCTCCGAAGTGCAGACGGTTGTCGATCAGATCGCACGAAAGGGAAAACCCGGGATCAGGAAACTCAGATGGATCCTTGAGGAGCGCGATGTTGGCCCGAAAGACGGAACACCCCTCGAGCGAATCGGTGCCGAGGTTCTACGCAACGGTGGTCTCCCGGATCCGAAGTTCGAGTATCCGATCCCGTGGGCCGCAGGCCGGAGATTCGATGCTGCGTACCCATGGGCAGGTTTGGCTATCGAATGGGACTCGCGGCGGTGGCATGAGCTTGCTGAAGCCTTCGCGACCGATCGAGAGCGGGACCGACAAGCACTTCTTCACGGTTGGAGAGTTGTTCGGTTCACCTGGATCGATGTGACTCGCACTCCGGAGGAAGTCGTGTCAACGGTGAGACAGCTCCTTGGACAGCGGAGCGCGAGCATCGTGGACCATTCCGCGGGCTGACAGCGCCGCCGGCGGGGACTGCAACCCTGGGTACGCGTCTTATGGTCTGGGGATCCAGACGAGAGCTGTGTCTGAGACCGTGATGTCGTTCTTCTCGAGTCGGATGGTGATCGGATCGATGTCCTCGGAGCGATCGTCCCAGAGTTCGACGATGTCAGCGACCTCCTGTTCGAAGTCATGTTGGAGCGCCTCGTACTCGGCGACTCTTGCGTCGACGCGGCCTTCGGCGGTCTCGATTCGACGCTGCGCGGATCTGCGAATCTTCATCCTCGAAGAGACGCTTCGTGAGCTTCGTCGTCCGGAGAGCATGTCGAAGACGGCACCCGTCATCATGTCGAAGTCCCCGGCGGATACGTCCGCGGCGGCGCTTTCAGCCTGTGCCGAGTACTTGTCGATGTCACGCTGGAGCCGTCGGAGCCGCTTCTCATACTTGTCGCGAAGCTTCGCCGTGGCGGTGTCGGCGGCATCCTCCGCTGTTGAGCGACAACGTTGGGTGAATTCGCCCTCGATCTCGCCAACGCGCGAGTACATCTTCAGCGGTCCGTTCTTGTAGACGACGATCTCTCCGTCGCGATGAAGCCGCTCTCTGAATCCTCTGCCGAGAGCCGACCAGAACGACGCGGATCCTATGGGTTCCAGGGGAGGACGGAACGTCGCTCCGTCGACCGGCTCAGGCCGGAAGTCCCGCTTGTCGTAGTCGACTTCGATCGCTTCTCCAGCATCGTCGGAGAGCGGGAAGAGAATGGCTTCCCACTCCACGGTGTGGTCGACTCCGGCGCGTGTCTCGTCATAGCGGGCGGTGAGACGAACAGCCGCGGCCGCCTCGTACACCGTGCTCAGTGGATCGGTTCCGACATCGGAAGCCCATGCTGCTGCCGGATCGAGGTACCGGATCGGAGTCCCGTCGGCAACGGTGGGCATGATCGATGCGTTCTTCGGATCAGGCGAGCTGGTATCGAGAACAGGGGCCTGTTCTGTAGATCGGTTCGGTCGTTGAGGAGAGAGTCTTGTGACCTGTGCCGGTGTCAGGGGGCCCCTGAGATATGACATTGCCCAACGGGTCGTGAACAGCTTCGGTTCATCCCGGGTGGTGTGAAGGAGGAAGGCTCGTTTGTCGAGTCCGGATATCTGGCGGTCCAGTTCGTCGACGTCCGTGTCTCCTCCTGCCGACGAGACGGCTTCGAGGATCCTCTTCTTGTCGCGCTCCGTTTGGAGCCTTCCGATACACCATGTGCCGGCATTGGACATGGCCTTGTAGTCGAGATCCACAGGGTTCTGCGTCGAAATGAGGAACCCCACGCCGAACGCTCTAGCTTGTTTGAGAAGCGTGAGAATCGGCTTCTTCGATGGCGGCTGTGCGGTCGGCGGGGCGAACCCGTAGACCTCGTCCATGTAGACGAGTGCCCTGAGCTCTCCGCTTCCAGGCTGGCTCCGCATCCAGGTGATGAGTTTCGACAGGATGAGCGTGACGACGAACTGCCGCTCGTCGTCGGACAGATGAGCGAGGTAGACGATGGCAGCCCGGGGTGAACCGTCGTCACTCCAGAGAATCGACTCGATGTCGATCGGTGGGCCCTCCATCCAGATGTCGAAACCAGGTGAGGCGAGGAGCCCGTTGATCTTCATCGCGAGATCAAGCCGATCCTTCGGAGGGAAGAACGCATCGACGTCGAAGACGCCGAGCTTCCTGATAGGCGGCTGCTGAATCCAGGCGAGCAGAGAAGCGATGTCGAGGGATTGGCCATTCCGCCACGCATGCTCGATCAGGTTCGTGATCAAGATCGTCTCTCTCGACGAGATGGGGTCCGAATCGATGCCGACCATCCCGAGGAGGCCAGTCGTGAATCCCAGTATCTCGTCTCTCAGAGCCTCCGAGTTGTCGTCGAACGCCCCCGGTGGGCCGTTAAGGGAGCCGATGATGTCGAGAGGTGTACCCGTCGTCGAACCCGGCGTGTAGATAGTGAAGTCTGCGCGTTCTCGAAGACCACGGATATCGCCGCCGTCGAGACCCCAGTCGGCCAGACCTTTGGTCCATCG
>JAOZMA010000328.1 GCA_029934555.1 Acidimicrobiia bacterium
TCCTCTTCCTCCCCCTCAGGGGGAGGTGCCGACGAAGGAGGCGGAGGGGGTCAAAGCCTGACCGGTGCAGCACTGCTCACCGCTGTTGCCGAGGCACGCGGCATGCCGGAGTCACTCGTGGAACGATCAGCGAAAGCACGAGCGAAGAAGACCGACGCGAGCGTCGATGACGTCCTCGCAGAGTGGGCAGCGGAAGAGGGACTGACAGTCCCCGGTCCCCAGACGCCAGACACCAGCCCGACAGGCACTGCCCTGAGTGGAGCGGCGCTGCTCACCGCTGTTGCCGAGGCACGCGGCATGCCCGAGTCACTCGTCGAACGATCCGCCAAAGCACGCGCCAAGAAGACCGACACCACCGTCGAAGACGTCCTGAACGAATGGGCAGCAGAAGAAGGACTGACCGTCGCCAGTCCCCAGACACCGGATGCTGGCCCGACCACTGCACCAACTGCCGCCGATACGGAGGTCGCCGCTCAGGTTCCGGCCGCGGATGTTCAGGAACAGGACACAACTTCGGAGCCGGCATCCCGGCCTGCGAAATCATGGCAACACGCCCTTGCAGTTGGAGCGGTTGCGGCCCTGGTGCCGCTGGTGATTCTCGTCGTGCTGGCGATGTTCGTTGATGTGCCCTCGGATCTTTCAGACGTGCCGTGGTACCTCATCGGCCTCGAACCATTCCTCGGATACCTCGAACCGTTCGTTGCTCTGGTGATCATCCCGGGAGTCGTGCTTTCGTCGATCGTGATCGTCCCGATCGTCGCTTGGAACCCGGCCGTTCATCCGTCGATACGGAGAGTCGCCCTGATGGTGCTGGTGTTCCTTCTCCTGACGATCGCCGCACTCACGATCATCGGGGCACTGCAAGCATGATGAGTGTCGTATGAATCCGACTGCCACATTCGTCGTTGGCATCATCGGTAGCGGCATGCTCACCATCGCAGGGATCCTCGCTGTGGCGCTCCGACGGGGTCCCAGTTCGGGTCCTCTTGTATCAGAAGAGATCGGACGGCTCAGCGGATCGAGCGGACTCGCCTCGCCGACACAGACAACCACGGGAGAGCCTCTCTCGTAGCCAAATCGGAAGGCCACCCGAGTGAATGGACTTTGGTCGGCTATCCATGCCGAGAGGACGCCGTGACAACAGGAACTCCAGACCTCCTCGGAGCCGGCTGTGGGTGATCCGTACGCCGGCGCATCGTGGTCAATGGGGTACACCCAGCCGCTTGGCCGAGCATCCCCGATCCGGGCCGTCGATGGCAGAAGATTCGAGGTGCCGGGGAACGATCGACCATGGTGGGAGTCACACCTCGACACTGCGATCGTCGCCGGTCTGGGAGACCTGCAGTGGCATCTCGCGGAGATCGACGGAACCCGGTACCGGGGCGTAAGCGGCCTCTTCACCGACATGTCCGTGACAATCCGGATACCGAGGCTGCTCGAGCATCGCGACGGCTTACCAGTTGCCGATGAAGTCATGGTTGTCATCGAGTACGGCCTGACGCTTCCACGGCTTGGTTCGTGGGTGATCGAGGCACCGTCGAAGTGGTTCCGAGGGCGACGTGGTTGGGCGCTCAATCGTCCGAAGTTCGAAACGAGGAATCCCTGGTTCGACGAACACGCCGGTTGCTGGGCGTGGGATTGTGCCGACGGGGTGCAGGCGCTCCGCGACGCCCTGACACCTCTGCTCCCCATGATCCGGGAGGCTCTCGACGCTCACCCGGGAACGATCATCTCCAACACGGCAATCACAACATGGATCCCCTACGCGGAGATGCCGGAACGGTTGCCGAAGTTCTTGTCCGTGGTCCGTAGTCCGTAGTCCGTAGTCCGTGAAGGCTCGTCCGTCTTGCTCACAACTCATAGCTCATGACTGGCGGCTTCCTGATCTACTGATCTACTTCTTCGTTCTCCTGCAAGTGATAGGCGAGGATCTGGAGTTCGGTCGACAGATCGACACGACGAACCTCCACACCTTCAACAGAGATCACCGTTGGGGCGAAGTTGAGAATGGATCGAACACCTGCCGCGACTAGCCGTTCACCCACAGTCTGAGCTTGCGTCGACGGTGTGGCGATGATCCCGATCTCGATACCGCGATCGGAGACGATCGACTCGAGTTCGGTCATGGACTCGACGGTCTTGCCGCTGATCCGACTCCCGACCTTTCGGGCATCGACGTCGACGATCGCTGCAACCGAGAATCCCCACTCACCGAATCCCCCGTAGTTGGCGAGAGCCCGGCCAAGGTTGCCGGCGCCCACGATCACGATCGGGAACTCATGAGTAAGGCCGAGGGCGTTGCGAACCTGTAGACGGAGTTCGTCAACGTCGTAGCCGACGCCGCGCACACCTTGTGCCTCAAGAAACGAGAGATCCTTGCGTACTTGAGAGGCATTAACGCCGGCCGTCCGTGCGAGATCCTCCGACGAACACGTCCCCGTCCCGGCTCGCATCGCCAAGCATCGGAGATAGACGGGCAACCGTGCGACGGTTGCATCGGGGATGTGCTTCCTCATGGAGACCAGGATACCGACCGGAAGGGATCCCGAATCTGAGGCGACAGGCGACAGGCGACAGGCGACAGGCGACAGGCGACAGGCGACAGGCGACAGGTGACAGGAAGATACCGAATACGGAGTACGGACTACGGACTACGGACTACGGACTACGGACTACGGACCACGGACCACGGACAAGAACTTCGGCAACCGTTCCGGCATCTCCGCGTAGGGGATC
>JAOZMA010000329.1 GCA_029934555.1 Acidimicrobiia bacterium
CGGCCGTCGATCACCACTTCGGGAACACCGGCCATGCGCGATGCGATCACAGGGATGCCCATGGACATCGCTTCGAGGATCACGTTGGGCAGACCCTCCTTGTAGAGACTCGAGAGGACGAGGATGTCGATCATCTCGAAGACGTGGGCGGGCTCGCTCGTGAAGGGGAAGAACGTTACGTTCTCTCCGAGGCTCATCTCTTCGACCTTGGTCCTCAGCAGCTCCTCGTCAGGCCCGTCGCCCACCAGCATCAGGTGCACGTTGGGGAGCGTCCGTCGTATCTCGGCGACGGCCTCGAGCAACACGACCTGTCCCTTGCGGGGTTCGAAGGAACCCACGCTGCCCAGGATCGGCGCCGCGTCGCGAGGAAGCGGGTAGCGTGTCTCGGCCTCCCGGCGCCGGTCCTCATCGGGGGTGAATCGCGAGACCTCCGTTCCCTGGTACACCAGAGAGACCCCTTCCTCCGGGATCTCATAGGTGTCGATCAAGGAGTCACGGGTGAAGCCCGCGATGGAGATCACATGGCTCCGGATGTCGTGTGGCGGCACGTAGAACTCGCGTTGATACTCGGGGACGATCGTTCCGGTCTTCGGCTCGAGGACCGTGTCCAACCCCGCCTCTTCGATACAGCGTGCAGCGAAGACGGAGCAGTGGAAGCCATCGCGTGGAGGGTGAACGGTGCACACGGCCACGTCGGTGCCGGAGAGCGCATCCTTCCAGATGTCGCGATGCTTCTCATCCTCGGAGGTCACGTCGTTGAAATCGTAGGTCACGACCCTCGCGTCGGTCGAGAGGCCATCGAGGGCATTGAAGCCGCCGGCGGCGGTCAGGAGTGTTACTTCATGGCCCTTGGCCAGGAAGTCGCGGATAGCCTCGGCGACCCAGATCTGGGTTCCACCGTGCAGTTCGGTGTCCTCGATGAAACAGATGTGCATGGCAATAGCCTCCTGGTCACTGGCCGTGGATAGATTCCAGACGCAACAGGTACTCGGTGAAGGAGCGTTGCAGGTCCTGCAAGGAGAAGCGAGCCTGCACGGCATTCTGGTTGTGGATCGTGCGATCGGTGAAGGACGCGGGATCGAACAGCATGGCGGTGATCTCGTCGAGGAGTTCGTCGTCGAACGCGGAGTCGGGGAATTCGAGGTACTGGATGCGCTCGCTTTCGGGCCGGCTCGCACCCACGACATCGTCGAAGACGAGCACGGGGTCGTACCTCGAGCACACGATCGGGATGCCCGCCGCTGCCGACTCCGGGATGGGGAGTCCCCGTCCCTCGGTCTCGCTCGGGAACACGACCATGTCCGCGATGTGATAGATGTCAAAGATCTCGAGACCTTCGGAGAGGGACGGGTGGTTCTGGGTCCCCACGGAGAACGCCTGGAAGATGCGGCCTCCGATCGACTCAGGCACAGAATCCAGCACATCGGAGAAGGCGTGCAGCACATCCTCGACATCGACCTGGTGCTCGATGGGTACGGGACCGGTGACGAGCAGGACAAGGGTCATGTCCGTGCGTCGCTCGAATTCATCCCGGAAGGGTGGGTGCCGCAGCAGAGCGCCGATCAGATCCCAATCACGCGGGATCCGCTTGCGGGGCACAACCCGGGTGGGTTGAAGAAGAACGATCGTCTCGGGCGAGGCGAGATCGAGCACCGCGCCCTCGTTCAACCCACACACGATCGGGTGTTCGTTGCGCATCCACGCGGTCATGCGATCGAGGAAGTCCGCAACAGACGTAGTGGTGACCGTCGGCTCTCCGTCTGAGAGGATGTGTGCCATTCGGCGCCGGTACTCGAGTTTCTGGTGGGGGGAGGAGGGTTGGAAGAACTCCTCGTCGATGCCCGTTCCCACGAGGAAAACGCGGTCGGCGGCGAATCCATCCTGTTCAACCAGGCGCACAGACTGAACTGGATTTATGTTGACCTGGATCCAGCGCCGACCGTTCCAGGGCAGGATGCGCCGGAAGACGTTGAAGAACGCCTGGCTCTCGTGATTGCGGAAGAAGTGATCGCGGGGTCCGGCCGGCTCATCGGGCGATCGATCTGCGATCGCGCGTCCGCCTTCCCAGTAGAAGTCATGGTTGTTGTTCAGCACGGGGCATCCAGTCACTTCGGAAACCAGCACCATCGCGAGTGCCAACGCGAAGTTGCCGGGATTCGAGTTCACATTGACCGGGATCAGGAGGCCGATCCTCTCGCGGACCACGAAAGCGGTGAGCTCTCCTGCCAGTCGCACCGCCTCGGACCACATCAGGGTCGCCATCTCATGCGATGCCTCGCTGCCCTCCGGCATATGCTCGTAGAAGAGCTGTCCGAACCACTTCCCGTCTTCCCACTTGTCCCATCCATCGGCGTTATGGAGGAGAACCCGGGGCCAATCCGACGGGAGTACCGCATCGACCTTGTCCCCGAAGTTGCCGCCGACGCAATACACCTCGGGCTCGTACCCCTCCTCGCTGAGCAGAGTGGAGAGGGCTGCCCCGTACTTAGCGATCTCCATCGCTACCCCGTCGATGTCGTAGGCGAAGGTCACGAAAGCGACTCCCCGGGCGACGCGGGCGAGGAAGGGGAGGTCGTCCGGGGCGGAGGGCAGAGGCGTACGCTCGAGTTCATCGAGGGCGAGACCGATGTGCTCGAAGTCTTCGATCTTGCGGGTTCGGAGGCTCTCGAAGGCGTCAACGGTGGTCATAGTCTCCTCGGGGTGGCACATCCGGCTGCCGGAATCCTATCGCTCGG
>JAOZMA010000330.1 GCA_029934555.1 Acidimicrobiia bacterium
GCAACCGTGGTGGAGATGAGGAAGAGCGACGCTTCGATCCCTTCCCGGACGACCGCGACGAAAGCGATCGTGGCCAGAGCGGTCGCCCCTCCTGCAGCGATGGCCGTGTCGACCTGGGAGTGCAGTTGTCCCTTCAGATGTCGTGCCTGTCGACCAATCCAGAAGATCATCCAGGTGAGGAGCCCGGCTGCCACAAGAGCGATGGCTCCCTCTACCAACTCCTCCGCGCTGCCTCCGAGGCCCCCAACGGTGTTCCAGAGGATGATTCCGGCAGCGAGCGAGACAAGAACGGCCGCGATCGTGCCGGCCCAGACCCAACGTGATTCCGATCGGCGATCGATGCGATTCAGATATGCGAGGAGGATCGCGACGATGATCGCCGCCTCGACACCCTCCCTCAGCATCACCAAGAACGCGGCCATACCGTTTGCTCCCATCAGCCACATGCACAATTTGCACTATCACCGTAGTCGTAATCATGGGCCTGTTGGGATCGTTTTCCAAAGGCGGTTTCGGCGGGGCGAGAACGACCTGCCACCGTTTAGGCTCCCATCGCAATCCAACCAGAGGAGGGGTCATGGGTCTCGGAGACATGCTCGACAAGGGCAAGGACCTCGCAGGCGACCACGCCGACGAGGCGAAGACGGGCGTAGACAAGGCAGCAGATGCGGCCGACTCGGCGACGGGCGGCAAGGCGACCGGTCAGATCGGTATGGGCGCCGACAAGGCGAAGGACTTCATCGACGATCAGAAGAACTGATCGTTTCCTGCACTGGTGATTGAGCGCTGGCCATCCGGTCAGCGCTCAAACGCGACCAGGGCCGCGTTAACGAGCTGATCGGGGAGGAATCCCATCGCTTCGTACAGTTCGGCGATCGTTCCGGACTCGCCGAACCGATCGACGCCGAGGGGGAGAACCCTCTGGCCGAACACGGAGCCGAGCCACGCCATCGAGTGCGGTGATGCGTCGTGCACGGTGAGTATCGGTGCCGAACGTTCGTCGGGCAGGATCAGCTGCGTGAGGTGGCTGGTGCTTGTCGGGATGCTCGCCGTTCGTGCCGCAACGGTCATGGAGCGTTGCCACTCGCGAAAGAGCAGATCCTGGCTTGTGACGTCGATCACGGTTACTCCGAAGCCTTCTTCGGTGAGCACGTCTGCGGCGAGGAGGACCTCGGGTATCACAGGACCCGATGCCGCGATGATCATCGGTTCACCGGAGCCGGGCTCACGCAGACGGTATCCGCCACGCAGCACAGCATCGCGCAGCGCATCCGAACCGATCCGATCCTTCACTTCGGCGAACGGTGCCTGATCGATCGGACGGGTTGAGAGACGGAGGTATGAGCTCGAACCGTCGGGTTCGGCAAGTCGACGGAGTGCGTTGGACAGCAGCCAGTCCACAGCTTCCGCATACGCTGGTTCGACGGCGACGATCCCGGGCAGTTCAAGGCCGACCGACGGCGTGATCGATGACTGGTGGGCTCCGCCTTCGGGCGCAAGTGTCACTCCCGACGGGGTTCCCACGATGACGAACCGGCTGTCGTTGTAGAGCGAGTAGATCAGTGCGTCGAGTCCGCGGAGGACGAACGGGTCGTAGACGGTCCCGATGGGCAGGAGCATCTCGCCGTGGTGCTCGTGGGCAAGCCCGAGGTGACCGAGCAACAGGAACAGGTTCATCTCGGAGATGCCGAGTTCGATGTGTCGACCCCGGGGGCTCGGCGCCCACTTGAGGAGCCGATCGGCCCCGGAGTAGTCCGTCAAGTCGGTGGGGGAGAAGACTCCTTGAGCATTGATCCAGCCGCCGAGGTTCGTCGATACCGCCACGTCGGGTGACGCTGTGACCATCCGGGCTGCGAGCTCTGGGTCCCTCCCGAGTTGCACGAGGACGCGGCCGAAGGCCTCTTGTGACGAGGTGACGGGCTTCTGAGCTGCTCCGCTCGCGTCGGGTACCCGCACCACCGGCCTCGGTGGCGAGGGCTCGTTGTTGATGCTCGCGCCGACTGCAGCACAAACGATCCCTGCTTCGCTGCCCGGATCGAACTGATCCCACTCGGTCTCGGCAGTGAGGCCCATCGAGGAACGGAGAACCTCGACCTGTTCATCAGAGAGAAGCGCCGAGTGGTTCATGGGGTCGCCGGCGATAGGCAGACCGCGCCCCTTCACCGTGTAGGCGAATATGACGCTCGGTCGATCCGTGACGGCGTCCGCTCGGCGATATGCCTTCAGGAGCTCCTCGATGTCGTGGCCCCCGAGGTTGCGGATGAGGTCTCCGAGGTCCCCGTCATCCGTGTCGGCGAGGAAACGCTCAACGGCCGGGTCGGCGTTCTTGAGGAACCGGTCTCGCAGCTCTGTTCCTTCGACGGCGAAGAGGCTCTGGTACTCCTCATTCGGCATGTCGTCGATGTGCTTCCGGAGCGCCTCGCCGCCCTCCATTTCGAACGCAGCCTTGAGTTTCGCCCCGTATTTGACCTCGATGACGTGCCAACCCGCCTCAGCGAAGAAACGTGTCAGTCGGCGGGATTGGATCCCGGGGACGACCCGGTCCAGGCTTTGCCGGTTGAGGTCGACGATCAGCGTGACGTTGCCGAGGCCCTGGAGCGCCGGGTCGGCGATCGCTTCCCACACGTTGCCTTCGTCGAGTTCCGCATCACCGACAGTCGCGATGAATCTTGCAGGGGGGCGGGGACCGAAGTGGGCATCGACGAACCGTCGCGTCGCAGCGGAGAACAGGGA
>JAOZMA010000331.1 GCA_029934555.1 Acidimicrobiia bacterium
TGTCCGGAGCGCCAATTCGCGCGGTGGCGAAGGTGGGCCGCAACGAGCGGTGCCCGTGCGGGTCAGGGCTGAAGTACAAGCACTGCCACGGCCTGCCCGGCCACCGCTCATAGCCGGCTATGCGCTAGCGGATTCCTCTTCGGCTGTTGGTGTGATCCAGTTGGCGAGCATGGTTGCGGCGGTGTCGTACACCTCGCGGTCGTTGGCGTCTCGTTGGAGGGCGCGGTTGATTGTCGGGCCATAGACGGCCCCGGCAATTCCGACGAGCAGGGTCATGGCGGAGACCATGGGCGGGTTCGCAGCGCCGTCTTGTGCAGCGACAGTGGCGACATCTCTGGCTACCGGGTGCTTCGTCATGATGCTGGAGACGTTCTGTCCGTCGAGGATGGCCCAGGTGACAATTCGCGCGAAGGCAGGATTGTCGTTGAGGGACTGCCACAAGGATGCGATTGCCTGGTTGGTGTCGCCGCCGCTGGTGGCAGCCGCAGAGAGGCGTTCAGCCATCCGGTCGAGTGCTGCCCCAAGTAGGGCGTTCTTGGAGTCGAAGTATCGGTAGGCGACGCCAGTACTGAGTCCTGCACTCTCGGCAATGTCCTGCATTCGCACACTCTCTGGCGACGTGTCAGCGCAGAGCCGTTCGACGGCTCCGAGCAGGGCGGGAACTATGTCGTGTTCCGTAGGTCTTCGTGAATCGCCATTCATGAGCGTGTATGGTAGTTCCTGTTGACCGCGATAGAAGCCATGGGAGTGCCAATGTCAGACTCGAACGCCGACCCGATCATCCACGACGCCGAGTACTACCTGTTGGAAGAGAAGCATGCCGATTCGTGGGCAAAGGAAGACGCCGCCCTTGACGTGCAGTTGTCCGAGCTTCGCGAAAAGCATGGTGGTCCACCAAACATTATTCACATCATGTGGGACGACACCGCTTTCGGCGACGTCGGCATCCCGGCGCTTGCAGCGATCCGTGGGTTTGAGACACCGAACCTCGACCGTATGCGGGATGAGGGCATCATGTTCACACGGATGTACACCGAGGCTGCGTGCACACCGAGTCGTGCAGCGACCATCACCGGGCGTCACCCGGTCCGCACGGGGATGGGTGTTGTTGATTGGCCGCTGATATTCGGTGGCCTGTCGGGCGAAGAAGTGACGACAGCCAACGTGTTGTCCGATGCAGGCTATGCAACAGCGTTCTACGGCAAGTGGCATCTTGGCGACATCGAGGAGAGCTATCCGCACAATCAGGGATTCGACGAGACGCTGTTTGAGCCGTACAACCAGGTGAGCGGAATGTGGAACGCGCAGGGTGACGCCATGAATGTCGCGATCGGTATCGCCGATGGTGTCCGTCCGAAGAATCCCTATGCGCTTGATGAGGACGCACTGCGTCCCGACGGTTACGTGCAGGTCATCGACGGCGTGAAGGGTGAGTACACCAAGGAGTGGGGTGGTCCCGACCCTGAGACATACAACGCGCTCGATCCAGAGTGCGAACGACGCCTATTCGACTTCATTGGTCGCAACGTGTCCGACAAGAAGCCGTTCTTTGCATCCTATTGGCCGAACATGCTTGGCTTCGTCCCAGACCCCATCAAGACGACCTACAACTCGGGAGCGCTTGCAGACACGCTGAAGATCGTCGACGCGTTCATCGGCGAACTCATGACGGAACTCGAACGCCTCGGTATAGCGGAGAACACGCTTCTGGTCGCGATGGCCGACAACGGACCAATGGTTCATATGCCACCCTCGGGCTGGGGAATGTCTGCCACCATCTTCCGCGGAGGCAAGGGCGAATTCCTCGAAGGCGGCGTTCGTGTTCCGGCGTTTGCATGGTGGCCGGGGACGATCCAGCCCGGCCAGCATGTCAACGACATGATCCACGAAACCGACCTGTACACCACGTTTGCGAGACTCGGCGGCGGAACCGATTTCATTCCGAGAGACCGCGTTGTCGATGGACTCGACCAAACAGCGCTCCTCGTCAACGGCGACAAACATGGCCGGCGTGACTACAACTTCATCTACACAGGAGACAACCTGGGAGCGACCGTCAAGGGCCGCTACAAGCGGCACTGGGGGGCCGTTGAAGGAGGAGACACTGGTACCGCAGCGGTGTTCTTCGACCTCATCCTCGACCCACGAGAAGAGTACGCACAGATGGTGCCGATGATCTACCAGTCAGGGCAATGGGATCGGATGCTCGCACGCCACGAACTCTGGAAAGAGAAGTACCCGAATCGGCAAAAGGCCCGAGGCATCCCGTTCACCGGAATCGAGAACGCCCGTCCCGAAACCAAAGAGATTGAAAACGGCATCAAACGTCTCCGCGAACGCCTACCGTTCGACCCCCTCGAATTCATGCAGTTCACCATGCCCAAAGACAAACGCCTCTCCCATCGCACTGACGCCGTGGACTGAACCGCATCTGGCTCATGTGCCGCCCATAACGGCACTTATGGGCGTTCGATTCTGCCGGATGTGTTTGGGTAGCGTGGTCAGCCGTCACCCCGCCAGCATTTGATCTTGTAGCCGGGGTTACCTGGATCCATCATCTCTCGCCAGGCTACGACATGATCGTCGGGAAGGTCATTGATCGGTAGCGAACCGTCGGACCCGCTCTTTTCGGTGCTGATCGAGAATCCGATGTTGAGGGCGGTGCGGAAGATGCGGAACGACGACCACTCGTTCGGTTCAATGACCTCGAAGTCGCTCGGGCCGAGCGGACA
>JAOZMA010000332.1 GCA_029934555.1 Acidimicrobiia bacterium
GGAGGAAGAGGGAGGGATACCTCTTGAGTCCTGAGCACGAGTCTTCTTCGGACACTGACGACCGATTACCGAGTACCGACGATCAGATACGGACTACGGACTACGGACTACGGACTACGGATTCATCCACCCTCCTCCGTTCCGTCCCCGATCTACCTGACCACGAGGTCCGGCGTCTGCTCGAGGCTGCTACCGGGAGGCATTGGACCGATCTTCTGCTTGGGACCGATCTCACAACCGGTGAACTCGAGGCGTTCCACGGCTTCGTCGAGCGGCGGCGGTCGGGGGAGCCGCTGCAGTACATCGAGGGGACCGTGCCGTTCGGACCGATCGAAGTGGCAGTCGATCCGCGGGTCCTGGTGCCGCGTCCGGAGACCGAGCAACTCTACGAGATCGCCTGCGACGCCGTCGAAGACCCGTTGGTGATCGTCGACATCTGCACGGGGAGCGGGAACCTCGCCATCGCTCTCAAGCACACGTTCCCCTCGGCAGCGATCTATGCGACGGACATCTCCCCCGACGCCGTTGATCTCGCTCGGGACAACGCCAGAGATGCCGGCCTCGACGTGACGGTCCTCGGCGGGGACCTCTTCGATCCACTACCAGACCATCTCCGGGGCAGGATCGATCTGATCGTGTCGAACCCGCCGTATCTCGCAGCCGCTGAACTCGCGGATCTTCCCATCGACGTGCGCGACCACGAACCGACCGTCGCTCTCGTCGCCGGCCCCGTCGGGGATGAGGTTCTCGTAAGGATCGCCGCTGCCGCTCTCGAGTGGCTCCGGCCCGGCGGTGTGATCATCTGCGAGATCTCCGAATTCCATGGTCCGACCGTTGCCGGCCACTTCGCATCGCTCGACGGAGAGATCAGACGGGACCTGTCCGGCAAGGAACGCTTCGTCATCGGAGCCGCGCGACAGTAAGTTGTAGGGATGGACACACAGATCCTCTCCGCAGCCCTCGAAGCAGTCACCGCCGGTGAGCTCATCGGGATTCCCACCGACACGCTCTACGGCATCGCTGCCGACCCGTTCAATCCGGACGCACTCGACCGGATCTTCATCGCCAAAGGACGCCCGGGCATCAAGCCGTTGGCGATCCTCGTGGCCGATCTGGAGCAGGCCCAGCAGTTGGTAGCCTTCGGCGACCGTGGCCTGGAGTTGGCAGAGGAGCACTGGCCGGGAGCCCTCACGCTGGTAGTGCCGAAGCTCAAGTCGGTCCCCGACTGGATCGGAGACCCTGACCGTCGAACCCTCGGTCTGCGTTGCCCGAACCATCCGGTGGCGCTCGAGTTCCTTCGCGAGAGCGGTCCTCTTGCGGTAACGAGTGCGAACATCTCCGGCCGGCCGGCTGTGCTGACCGACGTCGACGCGAGGAATCTGTTCGGCGACGACGTCGCCGTGTACCTCGAAGGCGAAGCCGTCGGCGGGGAAGCCTCGACGATCATCGACCTGACCGAACCGTCGGAGTGGGTACTGAGAGACGGCCCGATCGCGCCGTGAGTCGTTCGATCATCGGGATCATCGTCGGGACCGCGCTCGCCGCGTCCGGCTTCTGGCTCGCGCTGCTGTTCCTCGGGTCGAGCGTCCCGATGGGGCTGTTCATCATCGCCGTGTCGGTGACGATGTCCATGCTCGCGGTTGCAGGTTTCGGCGGGGAGAAGGACCCTCTGGCAACGGGTATCAAGGCGGCCGTCGTTGGTCTGCTCGGTGGTTCGCTCCTCTTCGTGCTGTTCGCCGTCACCGGATCGGGGACGGTCACGCTGCTGCTGCCTGCGGTCACTCTCGGCCTCGGTGGCATCATCGCCCATCCCGGTGATCGGGATCCGCAACGGCTCTCCATGAGATTGATCGTGTCGGGCGCTTCTGCGGTCCTCGTCGTGCTCGGGGGACTTGTCACGATCAACGTTTGGGTCCTGTTGGCGCCGATATTGCCGCTCCCATCACTGGTCGCCGCCGACTGGATCGTCGATCGTTCGATGGACTGAGAACGGTGTCCGCGGCAACAGACCGACGACTAGTCTGACGGATCGAACGACGAGGGGAACCCTTTGACCGATATGACGCCGCTGGTGCAAGCCGACCCCGTACTTGCCGACCTCATCGGGCAAGAGGTCGAGCGCCAACGCACCCACATCCATCTGATCGCTTCCGAGAACATCGCCGACTACGCGATGCTTCAGGTCGTCGGTTCCGTCCTCACGAACAAGTACTCAGAGGGCTATCCGGGGCGTCGCTACTACGAGGGCTGCGAGGTGATCGACGCCGTCGAGAGCCTTGCGATCGAGCGGGCCAAAGCGTTGTTCGGCGCCGAACACGCCAACGTTCAGCCTCACGCGGGGTCGCAAGCGAACCTGGCCGCCTTCCTCGCTGTGCTCGATCCCGGCGACACGATCCTCGGGATGCGTCTCGACCAGGGCGGACACCTCACCCACGGCTCGCCGGTCAATTTCTCAGGGAACATCTTCAATTTCGTCTCGTACGGACTCGATCCACAGACCGAACTCATCGATATGGACGCAGTCCGGGCCTTGGCCCATGAGCACCGGCCCAAGATGATCGTTGCCGGATACTCGGCCTACTCGCAGATCCCCGACTGGGCGGGGTTCCGGGAGATCTCCGATGAGATCGGGGCGGTCTTCCTCGTCGACATGGCGCACATCACCGGTCTCGTTGCCGGCCGAGTGCATCCGAGCCCGGTGCCTTACGCCGACATCGTGACAGCGACGACC
>JAOZMA010000333.1 GCA_029934555.1 Acidimicrobiia bacterium
TTCTTGATCGACGATTGCTCCTTCTCGAGCGAGGTGATCTCTACCTCGATCTCCTCGATCTCGGCGTCGAAGGACTCGAGAAGCGCCCGTTGCTGGCGATACTCCTCCTGGAGGGCATCGCTCGACCGCTGCAGTTCGTTCTTGAGGGCGCCGAGGCGTGCTTCGGCAGTCTCGAGCTCCGTGAGGTCAACGGAGAGTCTCACCTCGCGTGCAGCGATCGTCTCACTCGCACGCTGCTCGTCAACGAGGAGGGACTCGAATCGTTGAACCGTCTCGGTTCCGCTGGCCGTGATCTCTTCGAGATAGGCCAGTCCGATCCCGATATCCGTCCACGCTTTCGCCGACAGAGCAACCGTCGGCACACCGAGACCGGCCCCCATGTAGGCCTCGGCCGCGTACTCAGCGGCGTCATCTCGCGCCGTCCCAAGCTCAGATCTGGTCAAGGCAAGGGCCTGGTACTTCGAGTGCAGCTCGGATCGCACATCTCTCAGGTCGCCCTGCTTCCGGGAGAGCTCGGAGGCGACGGCGAGCACCTCCATCCGCAGCGAGGCCATCGATTCGAGAACTTCATCCATGCGCTGTGACGTCGCCTGGATCTTGCGCGCCAGAGCACTACGGTTCGCTGTCGTAGTGTCGATCTCACCACTCAGGGAGTCGATCCGGTTCTTGACACTCTGCAGATCGCTGCCGAGATCACCTGCGCCCGCAGCCGGGACCACAGTGAGAGCCAACACAGATGCGAGAACGACGACGAGAAGACGGCGCGCGCGCATCACGTTCGAAGGTATTTGTGGACCGTGAGGCTCAGGCCGCTGCCGATGAGACCGGCAAGCACCCCGAACAGCAGGACCAGCGCTCCCTGCGTGAAGAGGTAATCAGGTTGAACTGCGACGTTGATCCACTCGGGCAGATCGGTGAGGCGATCGACTGCCAATTGTTGAGCAACGACGACGAAGAGAACAGCAAGTCCTGCGCCCATGAAACCTTCGATCGCTCCCTCGAGGAGGAACGGCACGCGCACGAACCAGTTCGACGCGCCGACGAGTCGCATGATCTCGATCTCTTCGCGGCGCGCGTAGATAGCCATGTGAATCGTGTTCGCGATCAGGGCCACCGCCGCGACCCCGAGGGCGACGGCTAAGAGCCAGAACATCACGCGTAAGCCATCGCGAAGCGAGATCATGGCATCGATAGCCTGACCGGCCGACTGGACGCGCAGAAGCCCTGGCGTAGCCTGAAGGCGGGTCACAATCGTCTGATAGTCATTCGGATCAACCGGCTTGATCCGCAGTGAAGACGGGACGATGTCCGGACTCTCCTCGATCACGCGCAGCGTCGCAGGCTGATTCGACAGCAGGATGCGAGCCTCATCGAGAGCTTCAGACTTCGAAACGAAGATCACGCTCTCGACTTCATCCCAGCTCTCCATCTCGGCCTTCATCTCATCGACGGCGGTAAGGGCGTCGTCCCGAACGAAGGCAATCACACGTACGTCCTCGGCCCACTGAAGGGTGTTGATTCGTACGACTTCGCCAAAGACAAGGGTCCCGAAGGTGAGCGTGAGAGAGATGAAGACGGCCAGGACGGCACCCAGCACGACCAGTCCGTTGCGCCCGATATTGGCGAACGCCTCTTGCAGAACGTATGAGACGCGGGTCATTCGTTGACCTCCTCATCGTCCGTGTCGTTTTCGGGTTCTTCGTCAACGCTCCCGTCATCTGTGGACGAGCTCTGCCCAGTCTCTCCCTCAGCATCGTTCGGCTCGTCTTCCACGCCTGCCGGCTTGTCGGACGGAGTTGTCTCCTCGGCCGATGAAGCGGTGGCCGTTGACTCCTCGACATCGAGGGTCGCAGTCGCAGACTCATCTTTCGAGGTGGCGGTGTCGGACTCGGCGGCGACGTTGGGGATGACCACAGGGGCATCTGGGGTGTCATCGCTCTCGTGAGACACGGTCTCATAGACACCACGGCTCTCATCACGAACGACGCGTCCACGTTCGAGTTGAACGACCCTGCGTCGCATAGCGTCGACGATCGCGTGGTCATGCGTCGCCATGACAACGGTCGTACCCGTGCGGTTGATTCGGTCGAGAATGCGCATGATCCCCACCGAAGTTGCAGGGTCGAGGTTCCCCGTCGGTTCGTCTGCGAGGACGATGAGGGGCCGGTTCACGAACGCCCGGGCAACCGATACTCGTTGCTGCTCACCACCGGAGAGGTGTCGCGGTATACGGTCGGCCATCTCGGAGAGACCGACGAGCTTGAGAACCTGTGGGACCTGACTATCGATCGCCGAGCGGGGCTTCCCCGTCACCTCCATCGCGAATGCGACGTTCTCGTAGACGGTCTTGCTCGGCAGAAGCTTGAAATCCTGAAAGACGGTACCGATCGACCGCCGAAGGTGAGGGATCTTCCATCCCGGCAGTTCCGAAGCGTGCTTCCCGGCGATCCAGATGTCACCGTTGGTCGGCTTCTCCTCGCGCATCATGAGGCGGATGAGCGTGGACTTCCCGGATCCCGAAGGACCGACGAGAAACACGAACTCACCCTTGTTGATGTCGAGATCGACGTCTTTGAGAGCTACGACACCACCGTCGTAGGCCTTCGTCACATTATCGAGACGGATCATGAAATACCTATCGCGGCTTCGTAGTCCTACCCCACCCGCCAACGCGTTGAAAGGTTACCCGCGGGTCCCGTATAGGAGGGGATTTG